>JAEZMP010000020.1 GCA_023442215.1 Pseudomonadota bacterium | reverse complement strand
GAGATCCTCCAGCACGGCGCCCTGCCCGATCCGGCTGTTGCGGCCGGCCACCGCCATGGAGCCGACGAACGCCCGCGGTCCGATCTCGACCGGTCCGAGATGAAGCTGGCCGCGCGAGACAGAACTCGTCGACGGCAAGGCATAGTCGCTGAGGATGGCATCGTCGCCGATGGTCAGGAGATCGGCGGCATCGATTTCGACGCGGCCGATGAAGGCCCTCTTCCCAACCCGCGCGCCGAGCAGGCGGCAATAGAGCCGCATCATCGGCGTTCCCGCGAGATAGGGCGTGGCGATCACCTCGGAGAGGCGCCGCACCAGCCACCAGCGGAAATAATAAGCGCCCCAAAGGGGATAGCTGCCGGCCTTGAAGCGACCGATGACCGCCCATTTAACCACGATCGACATCATCATCGCCAGCGGCGGGATGAAGATGAAGCTGAGACCGCTGAGAAACAGCGCCGGCACCCGGTCCATGTCCCCCGCCAGATGGGTGTAGGCGAGATAGGGGAAGAACCATTGCAGTCCTGCCACCGTGTAGATCGGCAGCAGCGCCACGGTCTGCGCCGCCACGCACAGCCAGCGTTTCCACTCGGCGATGCGGTGGAAGCTCGCCTCGTCGACGCGCGCGGCCGACGCGGTGCCGCCCAGCCGCGCGGCGAGCTTGCGAACCGTGGGCGCGGCATAGAGGTCCTGGATGGAGACGCCCTCGAAGCCGGGCGACTTGCGGATCGCCGACACCAGACGGGCGGCTTTCAGGGAATGGCCGCCTAGGTCCTCGAACAGGTCGTCGAGCACGGAAACCTGACGCGGTGCGAAGGTCGCCGCCCAGATGCGATGAAGCTCGGTTTCGACTGGCCCGGACGGCGGCACGATGGCCGTTTCGCTCGCCGGGGAAACGGCCGGCCGCTGCAGCGCCTTGCGGTCGACCTTGCCGGAGGCGGGCAGCGTCGGCAGTGCCTCGAGCTGCTGATAGGCGGCGGGCCGCATATAGTTCGGCAGGCGATCGCGCACGCGGGACCGCACGGCGTCGAGATCGACGGAGGCCCCTGCCCGCGCCACGACGAACGCCGCTAGGAACTCCGCACCGTCGTCCTCGCGGAAGAGATGGACCACGGCCTGCGCGACGCCGGGTTCCTCGGCGATCACCGCTTCGATTTCTGCGAGCTCGACGCGGAATCCGCGGATTTTCACCTGCGTGTCGATGCGGCCGATATATTCGATCTCGCCGGAGGCATCGAGGCGGACGAGGTCGCCGGAGCGGTAGACGACCGGACGGACGCCGTCCGGCGCCTTGAAGGGCGCGGTGACGAACTTGTCGGCCGTCAGATCCGGCCGGCCGACATAGCCCCCACCCACGCCGGGACCGCCGATGACGAGTTCGCCTTCCATGCCCGCCTGCACAGGCCAGAGCAGTTCGTCGACGATCCAGGCGGTGTAGCCCGGCAGCGGCTTGCCGATCGTGACCCGCCGCCCGCGCTGCAGTTCCGTCCAGGTGGCCGTGACCGTGGTTTCGGTCGGGCCATAGGTGTTGAGCATGCGCAGGCCAGGCCGCGCCCAGCGCTCCACGAGGTCGGGCGGGCAGGCCTCGCCACCGAGATTGAGAAGGCGCAGCGCCGGCATCGGCTGCTCGACCAACGTCAGCAGCGACGGCACGACATGCCACACGGTCGCCCCCGCCTCCTCCAGCGCGACCGCGATGTCCGGCCCGGCCTTCGCAAGGGTTTCGGAGGCAACAAGCAGTTCCGCCCCGACGAGGAACGCGCTCCACATCGTTTCGATCGACATATCGAAGGCGAGGCTGAAGCCGCCGAAAACCTTGTCTTCGGCCGTCACCGCCAGGATCGCGCTTTCCGAGCGGATCAGATGACAGATGTTGCGGTGCGTGATCATCACGCCCTTGGGCCGCCCGGTCGTGCCGGAGGTGTAGATGATGTACGCGAGATCGTCCGGCGTGCAGCCGGTGACGGCACGCCCGATCGGCTCAGGGGGGTTGGCGGCGAGGTCACCGAGCGTCGCGTCGACCGCAAGGGCCCGCACCGCCATGGCGCCTGCCCTCTCCTCGTGCGTGACGACGAGGACGGCCTTGCTGTCCTCGACGATGAAGTTGATCCGGTCCTGGGGATAGCCCCAGTCGACCGGGACATAGCAGGCGCCGGCCCGGAGCGTGCCGAGGATCGCCATATATTGATCGAGCCCGCGCGGGAGGCAGATGACGACCCTGTCACCCCGTTGCACACCCATGGCGCGAAGCTGCCAGGCGAATCGCAGGCTGCGCTCGCGAAGCTCTTCGTAGGTCAGCGTCGCGCGCCGGATGTCGTCCGGATCACCGCCGAGCATCCGCAGAGCGGAACGGATGCCATTCTCTTCGCAGCTGCTGTCGAAGATCTCGTAAAGCAGCTCGTCGCGGGCATAAGGTCGGCCATCATAGACGGCATCGGCCGGCAGGAGAGGCGCGATAACTGCTTCCGCGGCGCTCGCAACAGCCAGTCTCATGCTGTTGTCCAGCATATTCATCGTCAATTCCCCCGACGCACGGCATCACGAATGCGTTATTGACGAAGCGGCGGGGCTAAAATGTGAAGCTGGCGCGGCGCTTTTGGGCGACCTCAAAATTCTTCTCCGTTCCGCCTCACCGTGAACGCTCCTCCGGGCTCGCGACGATGGTGCAGCCGCGACCACCGGCGCGCTGCGTCCCCTTCCGTCTCCGGCATGAGGAGGGCGCGTTGCGGGAACGCCGATGCTGGTCCAAAACGGGCGCGAGGAAGCCGAATCCGCCCACGGCGGGTGTCTTTCCCGCGTCGCCCCCCTCCTCGGGGTCGCCGACCCGCAGCGATCCTGACGACCCCGAGCGCACATGACTCCGATCTGGCTTGAAAATTCAGAGGCACTCTCGCAATACGCGGCAGACCACGTGGCGGCGCTGCTGGCAGCCAAGCCGGATGCCGCCATTGCGGTGCCGACCGGCGCGACTCCGCTGGGGCTCTATCGACGCCTGATCGCCCTGCACGACAGCGGCGCGTTCGAAGGCCATCGCGCCCGCTTCTTCAATCTCGACGAGTTCGTAGGCAAGTCGCTGGACGACCCGCGCAGCTACGGCCATTTCCTGTGGCAGCACCTGTTCAGGCCGTTGAAGGTACAGCCGTCCCAAGCCCGGCTGCTTCGCGGCGATGCCGCCGACACAGATGCGGAGTGCCTCGCATTCGAGCGCGCCATCGAAGACGTCGGTGGGCTCGACCTTGCAATTCTCGGGCTCGGACGGAACGGCCATATCGCCTTCAACGAGCCGGGCAGCGATTGGAACGCCGGGACACGGCTGGTCGCCCTCACCGAGAAGACGCGGGCGGCGCAAGCGGTGCTCTACCCGGATCCGGCGGAGGTGCCGGCCGCAGGGCTGACCATGGGTGTCGCCACTATCATGCGGGCGAAAGCCATCCTGTTGCTCGTCGCCGGCGATGGCAAGGACGAGGCCGTTGCAGCCCTTCTCCGCGGTATCCCCGATCAGAACTGGCCGGTCACCGCTTTGCTCGACCATCCGAACGTCACGGTTCTCGCCGACAGGCAAATCCGTCGGCGGGACCTCTAGAAACGGGTTCGCGCAGCCGTCATCAGGCTGCGCTATATTCGAAGAAATTTCAATTTTTACTGAGAATGCTGAATAGGCCTTACGATCTCGATATTTCTAAAAATGTCTTTTTCAGACACGTATAAATTTATATTGAAATAGCCAATTACGAACGGCAACAGTCGGATGTCGGTGCGCAATAAAAGGGCTTTACCGCGCAATCGAACACTGGAATCCTCGTCTTGCGTCAATGCTCGGCATGTTGGGCAGGCCTTCTTTCCGATCTCAACCGCCTGTCTACGGACAGGCGGCGTCATGACGCGAATGGGGATGCGGCAACAGGGCGTGACGCCACTTCGGTGGGATGAAGCGGCGTCGGGACATGCTCGGCCGAACGGCAGATTGGGGGACGTTTCCGAAAGGCCCGGGCGCGGAGCGTTGCTTCCGGGCAGACCAGAAATGACTGCTGTCGGCGACGCGGGCGTCCGTGGAAAATCGGGGTGCCGCCGACGACCTTTCCGAATTCAGGAGGTTGTTCCATGAAGAAGCTTCTCTGCGGGCTGCTGCTGGCTGCCTGCGCCGTGATCGGACCTGCGAATGCGCAGGATGCCCCGGAAACGAACCTCAGCGGCGTCGGCGAGCGCGTCGATATGCCGGCTGCGAACTGGCTGTTCGTTCAGGTCGCCGACTCGTTCACGTCCGATGGCAAGAGCATCACGCTGAAGGGCATCGCGCCCCAGACGCTGATGTTCACCGACCGGCCCGAGCGCATGACCGGCGACGCCCTGACCGCGAAGTTCGTCGAGTTCTGGACCAAGGGCAAGGACGACTTCGAGAAGGATCCGCCGAACGCCACGCTCTCGATTCAGAGCACCGACAAGACGGCGCTGGCAGTCGTCGAGTTGAAGAATCCCCGCATCGACGGCGACGCGCTGACCTACGACTACCGTATTCTGGAAGGCACGGTCCCGGCAGCCGGCAAGGAGATCTCGCTCTTTATCGACTGGTGGTACGGGCCCGGCCCCGGCCCCTACTGGGGCGGCCCTGGCCCGTGGCGCGGCGGCTATTGCTGGCGCGGCCCGTGGGGCGGCCTGCACTGCCGGCCCGGCTGGGGCTGGTGACGTCGTCGGTCTGGCCTTCCCTGGAGGCCGGAGCGGCACTCTGAACGCCTGATCTGCGGCCCCCCCCCCC
>JAEZMP010000014.1 GCA_023442215.1 Pseudomonadota bacterium | reverse complement strand
TCGCGCGGTCCTCGTTGCCGTGCTCGACATAGATGCGCAGGTCGACCTCGCGGCCGGAGGCGGTGACGAAGTCGTCGCGCACGAGTCCGAGATCGCCCGCCACCATGGCGAACAGGTAGCTCGGCTTCGGGTAGGGATCGTGCCAGACGGCGAAATGGCGGGTGCCGTCCGCCGAGGTTCCGGAAACGATCTGGTTGCCGTTGGCGAGCAGGATCGGCGCCTCGGCCACCGGCGCCTCGATGCGGGTGGTGTAGATCGACAGCACGTCCGGGCGGTCGAGGAAATAGGTGATGCGGCGGAAGCCTTCGGCCTCGCACTGGGTGCAGTAGGTGCCGCGGCTGCGATAGAGCCCGCTCAGCGCCAGATTGGCTTCCGGATCGATCTCGGTGACGATTTCCAGCGTGAAGGGGCGGGCCGGCGGCGCGGCGATGGTCAATCCGTCGGGCGTTGCGGCGAAGGCCTCGGCGGCCAGCGGCCGGCCATCGAGGGAAAGCGAGACGAGGGTCAGGCTGTCGCCGTCGAGGACGAGCGGGGCGCCGGCGGGCGTGCCGTCGCGCGGGACGACGGCGAGCCGCGCCGTGACGCGGGTCGCATGCGGCGCGAGCAGGAAGTCCAGGTCGACGGTTTCGATCGCGTAGAGCGTCGGCTGGTAGTCGGCGAGGCGAACGGCCTGTCCGGCATGTCGCGACATCATGGGCTTCCCTTGTGGCGACGGCCGGTCACGGCCGCCGGTGGCTGCAAGGCGGCCGTGACGGCCGCGGATCGGCCGGTTTTAGGCGCTTGCGGCGTCCGGCACCAGAGCGTCGCCCGCATCGCCGCGCGTCTTGCGACGTCCCGGAAGGCCGCCCGGAAGCCGGGGGGATGCCCAATGGGACCCGGGGGCGCGGTTCTCGCGCAAGCCTCCGGTCCGAAACCGGGTCGCGGCGCAGCCGGCTTCGTGGCATGTCCGGTCTGAGTTCATCCGATTCTCGACTGGAACCCGTGCAATGCCCGGTCACGCACCGCCCCGCCGCACCATGACGCCGCTCGAATGGGGGATGCTGCTCATCCTCTCCGTGGTGTGGGGTGGCTCGTTCTTCTTCAACCGGGTCGCCGTGCAGGAGTTGCCGGTGTTCACGGTGGTGGTGTCGCGGGTGGCACTCGCGGCCGTCATCCTCACGGCGATCCTTAAGCTCCGTGGTGAGCGGCTGCCGACGAGCGGGCGCGTCTGGGCCGCCTTCTTCGGTATGGGATTTCTCAACAACGCGGTTCCCTTTCTGCTGATCGTCTGGGGGCAGCAGTTCATCGCCTCGGGCGTCGCCTCGATCCTGAACGCATCGACGCCGCTGTTCACGGTGGTGTTCGCGCATTTCCTGACGACCGACGAGAAGCTGAGCGGAGGACGGCTGGCGGGCGTGCTCATCGGCTTCGCGGGTGTCGCCGTGATGATCGGTCCCGATGCCTTCCGCGCGCTCGGCGGCAATCTGGCGGCCCAGCTCGCTTGCCTCGGAGCGGCGGTCTCCTACGCCTTCGCGGGCATCTTCGGGCGGCGGTTCCGGGCGATGGGCGTCACGCCGATGACGACCGCGGCGGGACAGGTGATCGCGTCGAGCACCATGCTGATCCCGGTCATGCTCTTCGTCGACCGGCCGTGGACGCTGACGATGCCGAGCATGGCGGCGATCGCGGCCCTCGTGGCGCTGGCGGCGGTATCGACGGCCTTCGCCTACGTGCTGTTCTTTCGCATTCTCTCGACCGCGGGCGCGACCAACATCGTGCTGGTGACGTTCCTCGTCCCCGTCAGCGCGATCCTGCTGGGCGTGGCCTTCCTCGGAGAACGCCTCAGGCCGGAACATCTCGCCGGCATGGCGCTGATCGGCGCCGGCCTCGCAGCGATCGACGGTCGCATCTGGCGGCGCTTCGCCTCCCGCGCCGCGAGGGACGGGTGACGGCGGAAGACGCGAGATGCCGGGCGGGGCGGACCCGGCGGCGGCAATGGCCTCCATGGCGGGCGCCGCCGATCCGGGTTAAGTAAGGGGCCCAGCGTCGAGACAAAGGCCCGCATGAAGCGCGAAACGTCCACGGTGCCGCCGCCAGCGTCCCCCGTCGTGCCGACCGGCAGCGAAGGTGGCCCCGCGCGCACCGGCACGGGAGCGAGCGACGACCGTTCCGCGCGCTGGACCGTTCCGCTCGGCTGGGTCCTGGGCGGCGGCTACGGGCTTCTGCTGTTCGTATCGCTCGTGATCGTGCTGTCGATCGCAGTCACCAGCAACTACAACAACACGTACAGTCTGCTCCGGGACAAGGCGATCCTGGTGATGGACCTGCTGTCGAGCCGCATTTCCGACCAGCTCGCCCCGGCGGAACTCGCCGCCAACGACATTGCCGCGCTTTACGCCGCCAGCGCGTTCGAGACGGACCGGCAGGACGACCGGCAGATGCTGGCGCTGCTGGAAGGCGCGATCGTCGGCAACGCCTCCGTGGGCGGCGCGGTCATCTACGACCGGAATTTTCAGGTCGTCGGATTCTACCGTTCCAGCGGCGGCGAGATCGAGAAGCTCGCCGAGGGCTCCGTTGAGCAGCTCAGCGAAGGCGACCGCAAGGTGCTCGCCGCGATCCCGCCGCGCGCGCCCGCGGTGTGGGAGCCGCTGCGGTTCACCGCGGGCAACCTCGTCGCCAGCGTGGCCGCCCCCCTCGACCGCGACGGGCAGCGGGGGGGCTATGTCGTCGTGGCGGTCACCGCGGAGGCCATCAGTCATGTCGTCGCCGAACTGGGGCAGGGCACGCGCGTCACGGCCTTTCTGCTCGATTCCAAGGGCCAGGTGTTCGCCCATTCCCGCGGTGCGGCGCTGAAGCTTTCCGAGGCCATCAACCGCAACCACGGCTGGGTCACGCCGGCCGATCTCGGCGACCCTGTGCTCGTCGCCTACGAGGACGAGAACCGGGTCGGGCCGCTCGCTCGCATGGTCGGCGACCTCAACATCGATCAGGTGGAGGTCGGCGACGAGTCCTACATCGTCATCACCCGCCAGCTGAACAGGTTCGGCAACAAGCCGTGGACGGTCGGGGCCTACATGCCGTCGGCCGACACGCTCGACCAGTTGCGCGGCCTTTACGGCTCCGTCATCGCCGGCATCGTGATGATCATCATCGCCATCGCGCTCGCGCTCTGGATCGCCCGGCGGATCGCGCGGTCGATCGGCCAGCTTCGCACCGAGGCGGACCGCATCGCCGCGCTCGATCTCGATGCCGCCTGCGAGGTGCCGTCGAGCCGCATCGCCGAGTTCGACAGCGGCGCGCGCGCCTTCAACAACATGCTCGAGGCCGTCCGGGCCTTCTCGCGCTATGTGCCGAGCGGCCTCGTCCGCCGGCTGATGCGGTTCGGCTTCGCCGCCGCGACGCGGCCCGAGCGGCGCATCGCGGCGATCATGTTCACCGATCTCTCCGGCTTCACCACGCTTTCCGAGGAACTCAGCCCCGAGGACGTGTCGCTGCTGCTGAACCGCCATTTCAGCGTTCTGGTCGCCTGCGTCGAAGCGGAGAACGGCACCGTCGACAAGTTCCTCGGCGACGGCATGATGGCGGTCTGGGCCGAAGGCTCGCCCGCGGAGAACGCCGCGCGTGCCGCCCGCGCCGCCGTCGCCATCGCCCGCGCGGTGGAGGAAAGCGCGGCGCAGGCGCGCGCCGAAGGCGCCCTGGTGCTGCGCGTCCGCGTCGGGCTTCACGTCGGCCCGGTGATCATCGGCAATCTCGGCGCGACCCAGCGCGTCAACTACACCACCATCGGCGACACGGTGAACGTCGCCTCCCGGCTCGAGGCGTTCGGCAAGACGCTCACCGACGCCGATGCGCAGGATGCCGTGGTGCTGGCGAGCGGCGACGTCGTCCACCTCGCCGATCCCGGCATTCGCTGCGCGGCGATCGGCGCGACCGCGCTGAGGGGCCGCTCCGGCGCGCTGACCGTCTACCGCATTCTGCCCCACGCGGCGCCGTGACCCTGCGTTGGCGGGGCGGCCAGCCCCTGCCGGTCGATCCCGTTCGACCGCAAAGCGCTCCAGCGGCTTTCGGACGCAAGGCGCGGATGCCACCAGAAATCGCCGGACGGACAGCGAAATTCGTCCTGCCCCCCTGTTTCCTTAACGGCGCCGTGCGGTCATAGTCTTGAACGGTCTGTCAACGGATGGACCGGGTCGGCATGAGGGGCGGTGCGGGGAGCGGCGAGCCCCCGGTGGCCAGCCCCCGGCTTCAGGGGATGGCGTTCGTGGATGTCCTGACGATCGAGGGCCTCACAGTCGATTTCCGCGGCGACGAGGGTCTGGTCCGCGCGGTGGACGGGGTTTCCCTGTCGGTTCCGGCCGGACGCACCGTTGCCCTGGTCGGCGAGTCCGGCTCCGGCAAGACCGTGATCTCCCAGGCGATCATGGGGCTGTTGCCGAAGAAGGCCAGGATCACGTCCGGCCGCATCCTGTTCAACGATCCCGACGAAGGCGGCCGGCAGACCGACATCGCCGCGCTGGAGCCCGCGGGCCGCGAGATGCGCGCTATCCGCGGCAATCGCATCGCCATCGTGTTCCAGGAGCCGATGACGTCGCTGTCGCCGCTCCACACCGTCGGCGACCAGATCGGCGAGGCGGCGCAGCTGCATCGCGGCTGCAGCCGGGCCGAGGCCCGCGAGATCACCCGCGAGATGCTGCGCCTGGTGCAGTTTCCCGATCCCGACCGGGCGCTCGCGTCCTATCCCTTCCAGCTTTCCGGCGGTCTTCGCCAGCGCGCGGTGATCGCGATGGCGCTGGTCTGCCGGCCGGCGCTGCTGATCGCCGACGAGCCGACCACCGCGCTCGACGTGACCATCCAGGCCGAAATCCTGAAGCTCATCCGCGACCTGCAGCGCGAGCTGGCGATGTCCGTGCTGATGATCACCCACGATTTCGGCGTGGTGGCGAACGTCGCCCACGACGTGGTCGTGGTCTATCACGGCCGCGTCATGGAATCGGGGCCGGTGGACGAGATCTTCCGGGCGCCGCAGCACGACTATCTGAAGGCGCTGCTCCGCGCCGTGCCCCGCTTCGAGATGGCGCCGGGCGAGCGGCTCGTGCCGATCCGCCCGATCGCGCCCGCCTCCAGCGGCTTTCTCGCGAAGACCGACAGGCGCGAGCGCACCTCGGACGGGCCGATCGTCACCTTCGAGCGGGTGTTCAAGAGCTACGG
>JAEZMP010000568.1 GCA_023442215.1 Pseudomonadota bacterium | reverse complement strand
GTCGAGGATTTCCGAGGCGAGCCGCAATTCCTGTTCGCCGAAGGCTTCGCGATGACGGTCGAGGCACAGGGCGAGGAAGCTGCGGTCGTTAAGCGGCAGCAGCAGTGCCAGTTCGTCGACGATGCCGAGATCGACGTCGAGATAGCGCGCATAGGTGCGGTCGAGCGGCCCGTCCGCGCAGAGCGTGCGGAGGCTGATGGCCCGGTGGCGGTCGGCCGCGACCGGCGTGCGCGAGAGCGGATCGAGGTGCCAGAGCTTGTCGGTGTAGGCAGACTTTGCCCGCGGCGCCATGCCCGATTCCGAGATGATGCGCGGCTTCGCCGCCGTCTCGTAGCGCGCCATGATCCAGAAATCGCAGGGGATCAGCGGCGCGACGGCGTCGATCACGGTCTCATAGAAGTCGTCGCGGCCGATGCGGGAGAGCACGCGCGCCATGTCCCGGCCGAAGCCGGTCGGTAGATCGCAGGCCCGGTCCTGACGTTCCATCGCTGTCCTTTTCCATGCGTGCCGCCGCCCGGCAGGCAAAGCAGAAAGCGTGCCAGACAGGGGAACCGCCGGCCTTCCTGCCCGCCCACCTTCGCCGGTGACTGCGGTCACTATGGCGGGACGGTCGTCACGGGACTTATACATCCGGCATAAACCACGGTGGTAGTCGTCCGCCGTTCCAAGAGGGAATCGTCGATGTCCGGGTCTCGCGTGCTCACTCATGTTTCCCCCAGCCGTCGCGACGTGCTGCGCTTCGGCGCGCAGGCGGCGATGTTCGCGACCATCGCGGCGCAGGTGGATTTCACCGGGCCGGCTTTTGCCGGCGAGACCAAGCTCACCGGGCCGCTCAATGTGCTGGCGTGGGCCGGCTACGACGATCCCGAGCTGATGCGGGGCTTCACGGAGCTGACCGGCGTCGAGTTGAACATCAAGGAAGCGGAGAGCAATGGCGCCCAGCTTAGCCTGGTGCAGGCGGGCACGACCAAGTTCGACGTGATCAACCCGGACGCCGTCTGGACGGCGAAATTCGCCGATGCCGGCCTGACGCTGCCGATCGACACCGCCAAGCTCCCCTCGCTGGAAGAGACGCTGCCCGCGTTCCGCAACCGGCCGGAGACGATGGTGGACGGCAAGGTCTACGGCATCCCGACGCGGTTCGGCGTGAACGGGTTCGTCTACTGGCCCGACAAGATCTCCGCCGAGGCGGCGTCCAATGCCGAGCTAGCGTGGGATCCCTCCCTCAAGAACCGGGTCGAGATCATCGACTGGCCGGAACTCTATCTGTGGATGACCGGAAAGTGGATCGGGCTCGAGAAGCCGGAGGACGCCACCGGCGAGACGCTGCAGAAGATCCTCGACAAGATGATCACCTTCCGGCCGAACATGCGCGCGCTTCAGGCCGACATGGGCACCGTGAAGTCGGATCTCACCAACCGCGAGGCGTGGATGGTGTGGGGCGCTTCCAGCGACAACGTGCGCACCACCGCGCGCCTTGCCGGCGCCAATGTCGATCTCGCGATCCCGAAGCAGGGCGGTGCCATGTGGATGGAGACGCTGCAGATCGTGCGCGGCACCGAGCACCTCGCCTCCGCGCTCGCCTACATCAACTACATGACCAGCGCCAAGGCGATGAAGCAGATGGCCTGGGGCGCCGACAAGTTTGCCGTCACCAACGCCAAGGTCCGCGACATGCTGACCCCCGAGCAGGTCAAGGCGCTCGGCCTCGACAAGATGGAAGAGTGGGTGGCGAACTGCCAGATGAGCCTCGCGCCCGTCGACGAGAACGCCTGGGCGGATGCCTGGCAGACCTTCAAGATGGGCTGAGGGCGGCACCGCCATGCATATTCGCGTGATCGTCCCGGTTCTCGACAGCAAGGAACTGGTCGGAAAGGCCGAGGCCGAATACCGCTCGTTCGCGGGGGAGGGGGTCGAGATCTCGGCCGTCCCCCTGAAGCGGGGCACGGCCTCCATCGAGGCGGAGTTCGATTCCGCCCTCGCGGCACCGGAAGTGATGCGGCTTGCGCGCGAGGCGGAAGCGGACGGGGTGGATGCCTGCACCATCGCCTGCTTCACCGATCCGGGCCTGTCGGGCGCGCGCGAACTCGTCTCGATCCCGATCGTGGGCGAAGGCGAAGCCGCGCTGCACATGGCGGCGATGCTGTCGGGCCGCTTCACGGTGTTCATCACCGAGAAGCCGCTGTTCCCGCTGATCCGCCGGGTCGTGGCGCGCTACGGCCTGGAGCGCAATCTCGCTTCGGTGCGGGCCGCGGGCGCCAGCGTGCTCGCCCTCGATGAAAGCTGCCTCGCCCATATCATCGCCGAGAGCATCGACGCGGTGGAACGCGACGGGGCGGAAGCATTCGTGATGGGTTGCACTGGAACGGGGTTCGACATGGCCCAGGCGGTGGAAGAGGCGCTTCACCGCCATTTCGGCGTCTCGATCCCGGTGATCGATCCCGGCAAGGTGGCGCTGCACTTCGCCCGTGCCATGGTGGCGACGGGGCTCCGGCCTTCGAAGCTCGCCTATCCGACGCCCGCTTTCGCGCGCGACGAATACGCGTTCGCGCCATGAGCGCTCCGCGCCCCGAAGCCCGGCGGCGGTCGCTGGCATCGGTGCTGCCGGCGGCGGGACTGCTGCCGCTGGTGATCTGGCAGATCGTGTTCTTCGTCGTGCCGGTGGTGCTGATCGTCGGGCTGAGCTTCTGGCGCAGCAAGAGCTACCGGCCCGTTCCGGACTTCACCTTCGACAACTACGCCGCGATCTTCGCCCGCCCGGCGATCTGGCGGGCGCTGCTGCTGTCGGTGGAGACGGCGGCGTTCGTCACGGTCGCCTGCGCGGTGCTCGCCTATCCCGTCGCCTATTTCATCGCCAAGAAGGCGGGCCGGTGGCGCGGGCTCTTGCTCGTCGCGGTGATCGCGCCGTTCTGGGTCAGTATCGTCATGCGCGTCGCCGCATGGCGGCTGCTGCTCGGCGAGCGTGGCGTGATCAACCAGGTGGTGATGGGGCTCGGCCTCACGAACGAGCCGCTGAGCGTGCTGCTCTACTCGCCGGTGTCGACAGCGATCGGGCTGATCTACGCCTACCTGCCGCTCTACGTGCTGCCGCTCTATGCCGCGATCAGCAACATCCACGACAGCTGGATCGATGCGGCCATGGACCTCAATGCCAGCCCGGCGCGCACCTTCCGCGAGGTCATCCTGCCGCTGTCAGCGCCGGGCCTCGTGGTCGGCGCGGTGTTCTGCTTCGTGTTCGGGGTGGGTGAGTTCGTGACCCCGGCGCTGCTCGGCGGCGGAAAGCAGCTCATGTTCTCCCAGGTGATCCAGGACGAGTTCCAGCGCCGGCTCGACTGGCCGAGCGGCTCGGCCATGGCCGTGGTGCTGCTGGTGCTCGTCTTCACGGCGCTTGCCTTGTCGATGAAGTGGATCCGGCGCGCGAGCGGGGAGACCGGCTCATGAAGAGGCTCTCCACCGCCGGATGGGCGCTGCCGCTCTATTCGGTCGTGCTCTACGCGTTCCTCTACCTGCCGATCGCGGTGATCGTGCTGTTCGCGTTCGATGCCAAGGCGATCCCCGGCCTGCCGCTGACGGAGCTGACGACAGCGTGGTTCGGCGCGAGCCTTTCCGATGGCCGCCTCGTCGGCTCGCTCCTGACCAGCATCCGGCTCGCGCTCCTCGCCGCGGTTCTTTCCACGGCGCTGGCGATGCCGGCGGCGATGGTGCTCGCCTGGCGTCCGGTGCGGATGAAGTCGCTTGTGCTGTGCCTGGTGCTCGGGCCGGTGGTGCTGCCGCAGCTCGTGCTCGGGCTCGGCCTGACCGTGCTGTTCCGGGCGGCACCGGACCTTGTCGGCCAGCCGGCGATCGTGCTCGCCCACACCACGATGACGTCTAGCTACGCGACGCTGATGCTCTATTCGCGCTTCCTCGGCTTCCGGCGCACCTATATCGAGGCGGCGATGAATCTCGGCGCCAACGAGTTCGTCGCCTTCCGCGAGGTCGTGCTGCCGCTGATCGCGCCGGCACTGGTCGCCGTGCTCCTGCTCGCCTTCACGGACGCCTTCGGCGAGTTCGTGGTGGCGTGGTTCCTGGCCGGCTTCACCGAGACCCTGCCCATCGCCATCTGGACCTCGCTGCGGCAGGTCATCTCCCCCAAGATCTACGCGCTTTCGGCCCTCGTGATCCTGGCGACGCTGGCCATCAGCGTTTCCGCCCAGATCTGGATCCTCGGCCAGAGCCGACGCGAAAGCGAGCATTGAGCGATGAGCGCATCCGCCTCACCCGCTGTCGAACTTCGGGCGGTCAGCAAGGTCTACGGGACGTCGGCCGCGGTCCGCGACGTCACCATGGAGATCCCGCGCGGGGCCTTCGTGACGATCCTCGGCCCGTCAGGCTGCGGCAAGTCCACCCTGCTGCGCATGATCTCAGGCTTCGTGACGCCCTCGTCCGGCGACGTGCTCATCGACGGCGCCTCGGTCGTCGGCGCCGCGCCCTACGAGCGCGACACGGCGATGGTGTTCCAGGACTATGCGCTGTTCCCGCACCGCACGGTGGCGCAGAACCTCGCCTTCGGCCTGCGGATGCGCAATGTCGGCAAGGCGGAGATCGCGCAGCGGGTCGAAGCCATGCTCGACCTCGTCAATCTCAGGGGGTTCGGGGACCGAAGGGTCAGCCAGATCTCCGGCGGGCAGGCCCAGCGCGTCGCGCTCGGGCGGGCGCTGATCGTGCGGCCGGCGGTGCTGCTTCTGGACGAGCCGCTCGGGGCGCTCGACCTGAAGCTGCGCAAGCAGATGCAGGCCGAGCTGAAGACGATCCATCGCGAGCTCGGCCTGACCTTCGTCGCGGTGACCCACGACCAGGAAGAGGCGCTGACGCTTTCGGACCGCATCGCCGTGATGAACGGTGGCGCGCTCGAACAGTTCGACACGCCCGAGAACCTCTATCGGCGCCCGGCCACGCGCTTCGTGGCGGACTTCGTCGGCAACGCCAACCTGTTCGACGCCCGCATGGTCGCCGGCCCGGCAGCCGAGGCCGTCGCGCTGCCGCTGACCGTCGCGCTGAATCAGGATCAGGCCGGGGGACGCCCCGCCGGTGCGGCGGTGGCTCTCGTGGTCCGGCCGGAGACGGTCGCCGTCGGTGCCGCGGTGCCGGAGGCGCACGACTGCTGCATCGAGGCGCGCGTGGAGGAGATCATGTTC
>JAEZMP010000567.1 GCA_023442215.1 Pseudomonadota bacterium | reverse complement strand
CGCTCGCCGAAGCTGGTCTGGAAAGAGCCAACGCCTGCGGAAGCGGCTGAGTAAGCGGACAACGAACGGCCGGGGCGAGTGATACGCCCCGGCAATCGACTAATATTCCGCAATATATCGTAATATTTCGCAATAAAAGTACGATCTTTATTGCGTTGAAGGACCGTATTCCTCTCCCTATGATCGCGGCAACGTGTCAGTGCAGGGGGAAACGAACGTGCGTCTTCGAAATTTCGTCCAATGGACTTTGATCGCCGGGAGCGTGGCGATGGGGAGCGCCGCGCATAATCCCGCCCTAGCGGCCGGGGACGATTCGACCGTTCCCTTCGGCTCATGGATCTTCTTCAGCCGACCCGACCCGCAGACGAAGAAGACGGAGTACACCGTCTACAACAAGGCGAAGGGCGAGGAGAACGTCGGCTTCATGCTGACGTGCAGCGACAAGACGCTGAACGTCTATCTGTTCGACGGCGTGCCGCACAAGCCGAGCGAGAAATACAAGCTGACCTTCACGTTCGACGACAAGACGAAGAAGGTCCTGAGCGGGGCCGGGAGCAACGGCGATCCGATCATCTTCATGATGCCGGAGGACGATACGATCCTGCACGCCATCGCCAGCGCCAAGGCGTTCACGATCGCGACGAGCGGCGCGGGCAAGCCGAAGACCTACCGTTTCGACAACGCCAAGGCTTCCGACGCCCTGGTTCTGTTCTCGGCGAACTGTCAGGAAACCTGAGGCGCCTTCCGATCGGATGGAATCATCCGATCGCTAAGAAACCGGCCCAGACTCAAGAACTTGAGCACATCCACGCCGTTCAGATCGGCTCCATCTGAACGGGACAGGCTCTGGCGCATCTGATCTGGTGGGCGCCGCCCTATTCGGCGGCCGAGGCCTTCGGCGGCCCCTTGATCACCCGGCCCTTCTCGGTGGGCATGCTGTGCAGGCGGGATGCGAAGCGACGGGCGCCGTCGGCATTGAGCGGCGGGCCGAACAGCTTGCCGGACGCGAAATCGCAACCGATGCCGACGAGCTTGGCCACGTCGCTTTCGAGTTCGAGCCCGGTGATCAGAAGTTCGGCGCCGAGGCCGTGCGCGAGTGCCGCGGTGGTCTTGATCAGGCCGAGATCGAGTTCCGTCTTGATCTGGCTGCGTGGGAGGCGGGTGCGTAGCGCATCGAACGGAATCCTGTGGAGCACGCCCACGGCGGTCCAGTCCGAGCTGACGTCGTTCAGAGCGAGCGAAATGCCGGCTTCGCGGAGACGGTGCAGCACGGTCTGCGACAGCTCGGGATTGTCCGAAACCGCCGCCTGCGTCACGGCCATGAACAGCGCGCCTTCGGGCACCTCGACACGCGACATCACGGTCTTGATCTCGTTGACGAGACCCTGGGTGAGGATGCCCGCCTTCGGCAGGTTGACCCACGAGAACAGCGGCCTGTCCGCCACGCGCGGAATGATCTCGTCCCACTCCGCCGCGAGCCGTGCCGCCCGCTCGGCGATGAACACGCTGAGTTCGTGGCTCATGCCGGCCCGCTCGGCGATCTCCATGGTCGCGGTCGGATCGATGCGGCCGCGCCGGGGATGCTCCCACCGCGCGATCAGTTCGAAGCCGGCGAGGCGCCGCTCGCCGAGGCGCAGCACGGGCAGGTATTCGACCTTGATCTCGTCGCTCTCGAGCGCGCGGCCGAAATCGTTCTCCAGGGAGGACAATTCGCTCGCAAGCCGCCGCAGCACGGGCGTGAACGTCGCGGTGCGGTCGCCGCCGAGCCGCTTGGCGTGCACCATCGCGAGTTCCGAATCGCGCAGGAGATCGGACGCACCCTGCTCGCCCGGATCGGCCACGGCGATGCCGATGGAGGCGGTGAGGTTCACCTCGTCGGGGCCGAAGATCACGGGCGTGCGAATCTCGCGGCGCATATCGTCGGCCATCGCCGAGACGCGGCCGGCCTCGCGTTCCGACAGCACGATCACCACGAATGAATCCCCGCCGACCCGCGCCAGCGTATCCACCGGCTCCAGCAGCCGCTGCAGGCGGCGCGCGACGGTCAAGAGCACGGAGTCGCCGACCGAGACCCCGTAGGTCTCGTTGATGCTCTGGAAGCGGTCGATGCCGACGGAGACTACGATCGGCCGAGGACCGGCTTCCGCCCCAGCGCGGACCAGCGCCGTTTCCAGCCGGTCGCGGCAGATCTCGCGGTTCGGAAGCCCGGTCAGGTTGTCGCGAACGGCGTCGTGCAGCAGCCGTTCCTCGCTGATCTTGGCATCCGTCACGTCCCGCAGCGTGCCGATGCAGCGGATGACTTCGCCATCGGCGCCGACCACCGGCCGCGCCCGCAACTGGAACCAGGAGAAGCGGCCGTCTGCCCCGCGCAGGCGGAACACCTCGAAGATGCGGCCGCGACGCTGTTCGACGACCGCGTCGAGCACGAGGCGGAAGCGATCGGCATCCTGCGGGTGGAGCACCGAGAGCCATTCGAGGGCGGCGCCCTGCAGCGCGCCGGGATCGAGCCCAAGCATGTCTTCCGCCGCGGCACCGGTGTAGATCACGTCGCGGGCGACGTCCCAGTCCCACACCGGATCGCCGCAGCCGGTGAGTGCGAGGGCCGCGCGCTCCACGTCGCCGACTTCCTGCTGCACCACGCTGCCGCCGGCAAAGGCGTGCTGCATCACAGTAAAGCCGATCAGGAGCACGATCAGCACCAGGCCGCCGGACAGGGCCG
>JAEZMP010000528.1 GCA_023442215.1 Pseudomonadota bacterium | reverse complement strand
GAGATCGACCAGCCGACCGGCCGACAGGCGCTGCATGCGGGCCGGCCATTCGATGGCGCCGAGACCGCGCTCGGCCACCGCCGTTCCCGGCCACAGCGCGGCTGCGCGCAGCGCGGCGATCGCCGTTCCCGCATTGGCAAGCTGGTGGCGCCCGACGAGGCGCGGCAGCGGCAGGTCGAGCAGAGCATCCTCGTCCTGGAAAACGAGACGGCGGCGCTCCTCGGTGACCGTCCAGTCCTGTCCGCCGAGATGCAGCGGCGCCTGCAGGCGCGCCGAGACGCGCTCGATGACTTCCGCCGCCGCCGGCTGCTGCGGCGAGGACACGACCGGCACGCCACGCTTGATGATGCCGGCCTTCTCCCGCGCGATGCTGGCGAGATCGTCGCCGAGGAACTTCTCGTGATCCATCGAGATCGCGGTGATGACGCTGGCGAGCGGCTTCTCAACCACGTTGGTGGCGTCGAGACGGCCGCCGAGCCCGGTTTCGAGCAGCAACACGTCCGCCGGATGGGTGCTGAACAGCACGAGCGCCGCCGCCGTGGTGATCTCGAACAGCGTAATCGGCGCGCGGTCGTTGACCCGCTCCACCTCGTCGAGCGCCGCGATCAGCGCCTCGTCGGTCACGAAGCGGCCACCGCCCGGCTGTCCCAGCCGGAAGCGTTCGTGGAAGTTCACGAGGTGGGGCGAGGTATAGACGTGGACGCTCTTGCCCGCCGCCTCAAGGATCGCCCGCATGGTGGCCGTGACGGAGCCCTTGCCGTTGGTGCCGGCGACATGGATCACCGGCGGCAGCTTCGTCTCGGGATGGCCGAGCGCCGCGTTCAGCCGGTTCACCCGGTCGAGCGACAGGTCGATTTCCTTGGGATGCAGCTTGGCGAGGCGCTGCAGCGTTGCGCCGGTGCGGTCCATCACGTGCGGTTCGGCCGGCCCGTCAGGCCGCGACCGTGGCGGGCACGTTCGCGGCGCCCCCGGTGGCTGCCGCGGCATCCGCCGGGGGTTGACCCATCAGCACCCTGAGGACGCGCGACAGCGTCGGACGGATTTCGTGGCGATGGACCACCATGTCCACCATGCCGTGGTCCAGCAGATATTCCGCCCGCTGGAAGCCTTCCGGCAGCTTCTCGCGGATGGTCTGCTCGATCACGCGCGGGCCGGCGAAGCAGATCAGCGCGCCCGGCTCGGCGATGTGGATGTCGCCCAGCATGGCATAGGACGCGGTGACGCCGCCGGTGGTGGGATTGGTCAGCACGACGATGTAGGGCAGGCCCGCTTCCTTCAGCGCGGCGATGCCGACCGTGGTGCGCGGCATCTGCATCAGCGAGAGGATGCCCTCTTGCATGCGCGCGCCGCCGGAGGCCGCGAACAGCACGAACGGGGTGCCGGCGGTCCGCGCCGCATCGAGGCCGGCGATGATCGCCTCGCCGGCGGCCATGCCGAGGGAGCCGCCCATGAAGGCGAAATCCTGCACGGCGGCGGTGAGGTCGAGCCCGTCCAGACGGCCGCGGGCAACGATCACGGCGTCATCGAGGCCGGTCTTGGCGCGGGCGTCCTTCAGCCGGTCGACATAACGCCGCTCGTCGCGGAAGCGCAGCGGATCGGCGGCGACCTGCGGGGTGGCGAGCTGTTCGTAGCTGCCGCCGTCGAACAGGAGCTCGAGCCGCTTGCGGCCCGGAATCTTCATGTGGTGGCCGGAGCCCGGCACCACCCACTGGTTCGCCTCGAGATCGCGGTGGAACACCATCTCGCCGGTCTCGGGACACTTGATCCAGAGATTCTCGGGGACCTCGCGCCGGTTCAGGAACGAGCGGATCTTGGGGCGGACGACGGTGTTGATCCAGTTCATCAATAGCCTCGTTCAAGGCGGCTCGGCCCAGGGCAGCGAACCGCATCGCACCGCCGGTCGGCGGAAATATGGCTGTCAGGCCTTGTGGGCGGCCTTCACGCCGGCGGCGAGCGCCGCGACCAGGTCGCGAACGGCGCCGACAGTGGCCGCGGTCGCGCGGTCCTCGGCGTCGAGCGTGGCCGCGAGCGCCTGGACGATGGCCGAACCGACCACGACGCCGTCGGCGATCCGGCCGATGGCGGCCGCCTGCTCGGGAGTCTTCACGCCGAACCCGACGGCGACCGGAAGGTCGGTGTGGGCCTTGATGCGGCGGACCGCCTCGCCGACCACCGCGGCGTCCGGCGCCGCCGTTCCGGTGATCCCGAGGATCGAGACATAATAGACGAAGCCGGAGGTGTTCGCGAGCACCGAGGGCAGACGCCGCTCGTCGGTGGTCGGCGTCGCCAGCCGGATGAAGGAGATGCCGTGGGCCTGCGCGGGCAGGCACAGCTCGTCGTCGGCCTCCGGCGGCAGGTCGACCACGATCAGCCCGTCCACGCCGGCCTTGCGGGCGTTGTCCAGGAACCGTTCGATGCCGTAGGTGTAGATCGGGTTGTAGTAACCCATCAGCACCACGGGCACCGCGTCGTCGACCTCGCGGAGGCCGGCGACCATCGCGAGCGTTCCCTCGAGGGTCTGCCCGGCCTTCAGCGCCCGCTGCGACGCGGCCTGGATCGCCGGCCCGTCCGCCATCGGATCGGAGAACGGCATTCCGATCTCGATGATGTCGGCGCCGGCCGCCGGCAGCGCGGCAAGCACCGCCGCGGACGTCGCCGGATCGGGATCGCCCGCAGTGAGGAACGTCACCAGAGCGGGACGGCCTTCCGCCTTCAGCGCGGCGAAGCGGCGATCGATGCGGGAGCCGGCCGCGACCGGGTTGGACAGGGGGGCGTTCATGACGGTTCCGCTCAGATATCGAGGCCGAGATGGCTTGCGACGGAGAACACGTCCTTGTCGCCGCGGCCGGACAGGTTCATGACGATGATCTGGTCCTTGCCCATGGTGGGGGCGACCTTGATCACCTCGGCGAGCGCGTGAGCCGATTCGAGCGCCGGCAGGATGCCCTCCAGCCGCGACAGCAGCTTGAACGCCTCCAGCGTCTCCGCGTCGGTCGCGGGCACATATTTCACGCGGCCGGTGGCGTGCAGGTAGGAATGCTCGGGGCCGATGCCGGGATAGTCGAGGCCGGCAGAGATCGAGTGGCCTTCGAGGATCTGGCCGTCGGGATCCTGCAGCAGGTAGGTGCGGTTGCCGTGCAGCACGCCCGGCCGGCCCTTGTTGAGCGAGGCGCAGTGCTCGTCGCCATCGAGGCCGTGGCCGCCCGCCTCGACCCCGATCATCTTCACGTCGGGATCGTCGAGGAAGGGGTGGAACAGGCCGATGGCGTTGGAACCGCCGCCGACGCAGGCGATGAGCACGTCGGGAAGCCGGCCCTCGGCCTCCAGGATCTGGGCGCGCGTCTCCTCGCCGATCACGGACTGCAGGTCGCGCACCATCGCCGGATAGGGATGGGGGCCGGCGGCCGTGCCGATGAGGTAATAGGTCGATTCGACGTTGGTGACCCAGTCGCGCAGGGCCTCGTTCATCGCATCCTTCAGCGTGCCCGCGCCGGAGGTCACCGGCACCACCTCGGCGCCGAGCAGCCGCATGCGGAACACGTTGGGCTTCTGCCGCTCGATGTCGGTCGCGCCCATGTAGACCACGCACGGCAGGCCGAAGCGGGCGCAGACCGTGGCGGAGGCGACGCCGTGCTGGCCGGCACCGGTCTCGGCGATGATCCGCGTCTTGCCCATGCGCTTGGCGAGCAGGATCTGACCGAGGCAGTTGTTGATCTTGTGGGAGCCGGTGTGGTTCAGCTCCTCACGCTTCAGATAGATCTTGGCGCCGCCGAGATGCTCCGTCAGGCGGGGCGCGAAGGTCAGCGGGCTCGGGCGGCCGACATAGCTCGTCCGCAGCGCCGCATGCTCGGCCTCGAAAGCCGGGTCGGTGCGCGCCGCGTTCCACGCCGCTTCCAGGTCGAGGATCAGCGGCATCAGCGTCTCGGCGACGAAGCGCCCGCCGAACATGCCGAAGAAGCCGCGCGCGTCGGGTCCCGACCGCCAGGAATTGGCCACCGCCCCGGACGCAGCCTCAGCCAGTTTTCCGCGTGCAACCTCGTTCACGGCCGATACCCTTTTGTGTTCCCGTTCATACAGCCCCGCCGGCATCCTGCGCCGGACGGCTCGCCGCCAGTTCCGCCTCCGCCGCGCGCGCTGCGGCGACGAACGCGGCGATCAGTTCGGGGTCTTTTACGCCCGGCGCGGTCTCCACGCCGCTGGAAACATCGATCCCGAACGGACGGACCTTGATGACCGCTTCGTGCACGTTCGACGGGCCAAGCCCACCGGAGAGCATGAACGGCGGCGCATGGTCAAGGTGCGCGAGCAGGTTCCAGTCGAAAGCCCTGCCGTTTCCGCCGGGCCGCGACGCGCCGTGCGGCGCCTTGGCGTCGAGCAGCAGCCGGTCGGCGGCGGGGAAGCGACCGAGCGCATCGAGGTCCTCGGCGGTGCGCACGCCGATCGCCTTCATCACGCGGCGCCCGAACAGGTCGCCGACGGCCGCGACCCGCTCCGGGGTCTCGTGGCCGTGGAGCTGGAACCAGTCGGGCCGCACCTCGTCGGAGATCGCCGCGAACATGCCGTCGCCGGCATCGACCACGAGCGCGACGATCTCGGCCCGGCCGCGCACCAGCCGCGCGAGCTCGGCCGCTTCCTGGAAGCCCAGATGGCGCGGGCTCTTGGGGAAGAACACGAGGCCGATCATGTCGGCGCCGGCATCGATGGCGGCCTCGACCGTCTCGGGCGTCTTCAGGCCGCAGATTTTGACGACGAGGGACATGGCAGACGTCCGTGAAACCGAATGTGGCGCCTCGCGACGCCGATGCCGGACCCTTGAGCCGGCATCGCGCCGCCACCGCCCAATATGGCCCCTCGCCGGCCCGTTGCGAAGGGGCATCGCGGCGGAGAGCCGGCGGCCCCCGCCATCCGACCGGCTGAGAGCGCCCGGACCGAAAGGCCGGGGGCTTTCACCGGCGCCCGGATCGAACCGGTCCGGGACGGGGAAGCGCTCAGACCACCTCGGCGCGCGGCGCGGCGCCGGGGGCTCCGGCGACGTCCTGGGCATCCTCCTGGCGCTCGACGGCCTTCAGCTCGTCGAGATGCGGCATCGAGATGATGTTGTAGCCGGAATCGACGAAGTGAACCTCGCCGGTCACGCCCGACGACAGGTCGGACAGAAGGTAGAGCGCGGAGCCGCCGACCTCGTCGATGGTGACGGTGCGGCCGAGCGGCGCGTGCTTGCGCTGGAAGTTGAACATCAGCCGAGCATCGGACACGCCGGAACCGGCGAGCGTGCGTACCGGGCCGGCCGAAATGGCGTTCACGCGGATGTTCTGCCGGCCGTAATCCATCGCCAGATAGCGCACGGACGACTCGAGCGCGGCCTTGGCGACGCCCATCACATTGTAGTTCGGCATCACCCGGGTCGAGCCGCCATAGGTGAGCGTGATGAGGTTGCCACCGTTCGGCATCAGCGCGGCGGCGCGCTTGGCGATCTCGGTGAACGAGAAGCAGGAGATCACCATGGTGCGCACGAAGTTCTCGCGCGTCGTGTCGGCGTAGCGGCCCTTGAGCTCGTTCTTGTCGGAGAACGCCACCGCGTGGACCACGAAGTCGATCGAGCCCCACGCATCGCCGAGCGCGGAGAACACGCTGTCGACCGAGGCGAGGTCTTCCACGTCGCACGGCAGCAGGAGGCGCGCGCCGAGCGAATCGGCGAGCGGCTTCACGCGCCGGCCGAACGCGTCACCCTGGTAGGTGAAGGCGAGTTCGGCGCCGTTGGCCGCAAGACGCTTGGCGATGCCCCAGGCGATCGAATGGTCGTTTGCGACACCCATCACGAGCCCGCGCTTGCCGGCCATCAACTGCGACATGTCGATCCTCTGGGTCGGGACCGCAGCGGGCGATCCGGAGATGAACGATGCCGGCGGGATCCGCCGGCAAATTCGAGAGGCATCCGCACGCTCCGGAACGACCGGCGCGTCAGGCGTCCGGATGCTTGAGCACGAGGGTGGCGTTGGTGCCGCCGAAGCCGAAGCCGTTCGAGAGCACGCAGCCGAGCTTGGCGTTGTCGACCCGCTCGCGCACGATCGGCATGTCGGCGAACGCCGGATCGATCTCGTCGATGTGGGCGCTTTCGGCGATGAAGCCGTTCTGCATCATCAGGATCGAATAGATCGCCTCCTGCACGCCGGCGGCGCCCAGGGAGTGGCCGGTCAGCGACTTGGTGGCTGAGATCGGCGGGCACTTGTCGCCGAACACGGCACGGATCGCCTCGATCTCGCGCAGGTCGCCGATCGGCGTCGAGGTGGCATGCGGGTTGATGTAGTCGACCGGCAGCTTCACGCCTTCGAGCGCGAGCCGCATGGCGCGCTGGGCGCCTTCGCCGGACGGCTGCACCATGTCGTAGCCGTCGGAGGTCGCGCCGTAGCCGGCGATCTCGGCATAGATGCGCGCACCGCGGGCCTTCGCGTGCTCATACTCCTAGAGCACCAGCACGCCGGCGCCGCCGGCAATGACGAAGCCATCGCGGTTCTTGTCGTAGGCGCGCGAGGCGACCGCGGGGCGGTCGTTATAGCCGGTGGACATGGCGCCCATGGCATCGAACAGGACCGACAGCGTCCAGTCGAGCTCTTCGCAGCCGCCCGCGAACACGATGTCCTGCTTGCCCCACTGGATCAGTTCGGCCGCGTTGCCGATGCAGATGTTGGTGGTCGCGCAGGCGGCCGAGATCGAATAGTTGACGCCCTTGATCTTGAACCAGGTCGCGAGCGTCGCAGAGGCGGTCGACGACATCGCCTTCGGCACCGCGAACGGCCCGATGCGCTTCGGGCCCTTCGTGCGCGCGGTGTCGGCCGCCTCGACCACGGTGCGGGTCGACGGTCCGCCGGACCCCATGATCAGGCCGGTACGCTCGTTGGAGATCTCATGGCCCTCGAGGCCGGAATCGCGGAGCGCCTGCTCCATCGCGACGTGGTTCCACGCCGTGCCGCCGCCATGGAAGCGCATGGCACGACGATCCACGATGTCCTCGGCGACAAGCGTCGGCGCGCCATGAACCTGGCAACGGAAGCCGAGCTTCTCATAATCGTCGGCGTGGACGATGCCGGACCGGGCCTCGCGCAGGGAGGCGTTGACCTCCTGCGTGTTGTTCCCGATCGAGGACACGATCCCCATGCCAGTGACGACAACCCGTCTCATTGGGCCCTCCGTCCTTCACCTCTTGAGCGCGGCGCACGCGCGCCGCCTGGCCGCGGCACCAAGCCCGGCCCTCCATGATCCGCCCGAACGCCCCGCCCCAGCCGCTCCGGCCCGTCGACGGGCAGAGGCCGGGGAAGCACGCCGCGATGCGGCCGATCAGCCGCCCGTGGTGGCGGCTTCCGTCTTGAACAGGCCGACCTTGAGGTCGAGCGCCCGGTAGATGGTCTCGCCATCGGCCTTCAGCCAGCCGTCGGCGATGCCGAGCACGAGCTTGGAGCGCATCACGCGCTTCAGGTCGACGCCGTACTCGACCTTCTTGACGTGGGGCTGGACCTGGCCGGTGAACTTCACCTCGCCGACCGAGAGCGCACGCCCGCGGCCGGGAGAGCCGAGCCACCCGAGGAAGAAGCCGAGCATCTGCCACATCGCATCGAGGCCCAGGCAGCCCGGCATCACCGGATCGCCCTTGAAGTGGCAGCTGAAAAACCAGAGGTCCGGGTTGACGTCGAGTTCCGCGCGGACGTGGCCCTTGCCGTATTCGCCGCCATCCTCGCCGATCGACGGGATGCGATCGAACATCAGCATGGGCGGCAGGGGAAGCTGCGCGTTGCCCGGGCCGAACAGTTCTCCGCGGCCACAGGCCAGCAGGTCTTCATAATCAAAGCTCGCGCGACGCTGGTCCATCCCGCTCCCGCATCCCTCACAACCTGATCCCGCCGTCATCATCCGGTCCGCGCGACCGCATGCAGCGGGAAACCGGCCGGCGGCCGTCATTCGCGCCGCCTTCGCCGTTCCAAAACCATCGGGACGAAGATGCGTCCTCAAGGAACGCCCCCTGCCCCAACCCGCAGTCCAAACCGATGCAATGCCCGGATGTCGTGATCCGGACGACCGGCACTCTCCGGACCGGCCCGCGCATCCACCTGAAGCGATCCAGCCGGCGCCCGCACATCGGCCGGCGGCAAGCTGCCGCGGCAAAACATGCGTCGACGCCCGCGCCACCAAAGGCGGAACGGAGCGGGTGCCTTCTAACACACGCTGTCCGCGTTCGAAAGCCCGCGGTGGCCGCATGCGCGCTCGTCCGCGCGCGTCTTTAAACACGCCTCGCCTCAGACTGCGTGCGGCGCCCGGGGACCGTCGAGCGCCCCGATCCGATGCGGCTCCGGCGCACGAATTTCTGAGCCGGCAGTCCGTCGTCGACTGGAATAGATCTAAACATAAGAATGACTTGCAATCGCCATCCGCGGACGGTATGGTCCGCTTCATGGGACACCGTGCCGAAAGCGCGGCGTCGTTTCATGCCATCCGGTCGCCCGACCTCCTGCGGAGCCGGTCGGACACTGGCATCAACGGATCGAGATCCGGGACCGCCGCCACGGTGGCAGGCCCGATATCGCACCGAGGCGTCCGCCGGTTGGCGCCTCCAAGGAATGGAGACCTGGATTAGATGGTGGCCTCTCGGATTTCGTCCGTCATCGTGACGGAGCACCATGGACATGGTCACCATGCGCCGCTTCACCATGCCGGGATTCATCATGCCGGCGAAGGTCACCATCACCACGCCCGCGGCAACATCCGCTCGCTGCTGCGCGAAGCCGGGCTTCGGCCGACGCGCCAGCGCCTCGCGCTGGCCGAAATCCTCTACGGCAAGGGCAACCGCCACGTCTCGGCGGAGCAGCTGCACGAGGAAGCGCTGACGGCCCGCGTGCCGGTGTCGCTCGCCACCGTCTACAACACGCTGCACCAGTTCACCGAGGCCGGGCTGCTGCGCGAAGTCGCCGTGGACGGCACGAAGACCTATTTCGACACCAACACCAGCGATCATCACCATTTCTTCATCGAGACCGACAACGCGGTGATCGACATCCCCGGTGACGGCCTTGTGATCGACTGCCTGCCGCCGCCGCCCGAGGACATGGAAATCGTGCGCGTCGACGTCGTGGTGCGGGTCCGTCCCCGCCGCTGACGGACGCTGGAGCGACAAACCGACCAAGCCGGCCCTGAGGGCCGGCTTTTTTCGTGGGTGGGCCGCTCGCGATCGTCCGTTTCGTCAGGGATAGGCGCGGGTCCGGTCAGGCGCTCTTTTCCGGGGCCGCGGCAGTCCCGAGGAAGAGAAATCCGGCTCCGGAGTCCGCTTGTCGGGCCAGCCAGACTTCTTTACCGGACCATCCAGACATCCGCACACGCGAGACTTGCCTGCGCCGTGCAGCCTGTCAGTATCAGCGCGATCATCGCCCTCCCGCATTGTACGAGGTCCGTCCAAACCCGACCCGACGACACCCCCGGGCGGCCGCGCGCGATCACCGTTGCTTCCGGCACGATCTTGATCGAAAAGAGCGCTTCCCTGCATCGATCACCGAGGCGCCGAGAGGATGATCAGGCTAGCCGTTCTTCTTGTCGGGGCGCGGGCGTTGCGGTCGAAG
>JAEZMP010000522.1 GCA_023442215.1 Pseudomonadota bacterium | reverse complement strand
GCCTCGCGCTCCGCAGCCTTGAGGTCGTCCAGAATCCGCCGGGATGCGGCGACGAAAGCGCGGCCCTCCTCCGTCAGAGCGAGGCCCCGGCTGGTGCGCAGCAGCAGGCGGGTGCCGAGATGCCGTTCGAGTTCGCCGACCTTGCGGCTGACGGTGGCAAGCGGCGTACCCAGCCGCCGCGCGCCCGCCGAGAGGCTGCCGGCCTCGACGACCGCCAGCAGGACCGACATCGCATCGAACCGATCCATCCGACCTTCCGATATTCGAGAGGAACGTTCCCGAAGGCGCAGGATACGCCAACAAACCGGGAAGCTATAGCTTCACGTCCGGGCGGGTGGAAGCGGCTCTGGAGAGCGCCTCGCCGATCGATCACCGGAGGAGGACCCCATGCTCGACATGTCACGCCGTGCGTTTGCGCGCGGCCTTCCGCTTGGCATCGCCGGGCTCGGCCTCATGCCCCTCCTCCGCCCGGTTCCGGCCTCGGCGGCGGCTGGCGAGGCCCCGGTAGCGACCGTGACGCCGCTCGCGCAGATCGCCATCGGCCGCTTCACCGTGACCGCGCTGACCGACGGCTACGCGGACATGCCCTATACCTTCTTTCCCGGGCGCACCGCCGCCGAGGTCGAACAGGCCGCGGTGGCGCAGTTCACCGCCCGTCCCACCGGCGTGCGCTTCCTGTTCAACCAGTACCTGATCGACGACGGCGAGCGCCGCATCCTGATCGACACCGGGCCGGCTGGGTCCATCGGGCAGACCGGGGCGCTGCCGCAGGCGCTTTCCGCGCTCGGCCTCAAGCGGGAAGAGATCGACGCGGTCATCGTCACGCACATGCACGAGGACCACATGGGCGGGCTGATCGTGGGCGGAAAGAACAACTATCCGAATGCAGAGATCCACATCGACCGGCGCGACATCGTCCACTGGACCGACCCGGCGAAGCGGGCTGGCGCGCCCGACTACCTGCAGAACAGCTTCCGCATGGCGCCGGAGGTGGTCCGGCTCTATCCTCGGCTGCAGGCGATCGACGGCGAGCGCGAGATCGTGCCCGGCGTCTCCATCGTCGACCTGACCGGCCACACACCCGGCCACATCGGCGTGCGGGTGGAGGACGGCGGCAAGAGCCTCATCATGGTGTCCGACATGGTCTTTCCCGTCGTGCACCCCGGCGCGACCGACGTCGGCTTCCTGTTCGAGCAGGACCGTGCGGCGGCGCAGGCGATGCGCGACCGCTTCTTCCCGCAGGCCGCTGCGGAGGGCGCGCTGATCGCGGCGACGCATATGCCCTTCCCCGGCCTCGGCCGCATCGTCGCCGACCGCGGCCAGTTGCGCTGGCAGGTGGCGGACTGGGCCTTGCAAGGCTGAGGGCCGGCGCGCCTGAGCGCATGCTATCGACGGCGAGACGGGGACGGCGAGGAAGCGAGAGCGAGGAAGCGGATATGCGCAACGGCTATCTCGAGATCGCGTCGACGCCCTCGGTCGAGGCTGCGCAGGCCCATTATGGCAGCGCGGCCCGGTGGGCGCGTGCCGGCGAGCGTGGTCCGGCGGGAGGCGATCCGGCCGACGAGGACGTTCGCAACCGTCGCCTCGGACCGCCGGAGCGGGCGTTCATCGCCGAGCGCGACGGCTTCTATCTGGCGAGCGTGTCCGAGACCGGTTGGCCCTATGTGCAATATCGCGGCGGGCCGGCGGGCTTTCTCAGGGTGGTCGACGAGGCGACGCTCGGCTTCGCGGATTTCCGCGGCAACCGGCAATATATCACCACCGGCAACGTGGGGGCGCACGACCGGGTGTCGCTGTTCCTGATGGACTACGCCCATCGCCAGCGCCTCAAGATCTTCGGCCGGATGCGCATCCTCGATGCCGCCGATGACCCGGCGCTGGCGGAGCGGCTGACGGTGGCGGGTTATGTCGCCAGCGTCGAACGCCTCATGCTGATCGCGGTCGAGGCGTTCGACTGGAACTGCCCGCAGCACATCACGCCGCGCTTCACCGAGGACGAACTGGCGGCGGCGCTCGCCCCCGTGCGCGACGAACTCACGACGCTTCGCCAGGAGAACGCGCGGCTGCGGCAGGAACTGCACGCGCGCCAGACCCGCGACGGCGACGCCACCCAGCGCCCCGCCTGATCCCGCCGCCTCATCCGGGCGGAACCGGCTGAGCAGGCCAGGCGAGCATTGCGAGCGCGATCATCCCACGCACATCGTCGACGGTGGCGCCTGCCTGGGGCAGGTTCATCACGGCCTGCAGCACGCCGAGAAAGTGCCAGGCGAGGCCCTCGATATCCGCCGCCGGGGAAAGTTCGCCCGCCTCCACCGCGTCGCGGAAGAGGTCGCCGAGGATCGCGCGCTGCCGCGCCAGCCCCTCCAGCGCCACCGCTTTCCCGGCCGGCGGCAGATCGCCGATCTCGGCGCACGAGCGGACCAGCAGGCAGCCCGGCGGGCGGGTGCGGCGGCGCTCCTCCTTCGGCAGAAGCCCTAGGAGCAGCGCCTGCAACCGCTCGCGGTTCGAGGCGCCCTGCGCCGCGTTCATACGCGCGACGACGCGGCCGACATAGGCCGCCAGCACCTCCCGAAACAGCCCCTCCTTGTCGCCGAACCGCTTGTAGAGGCTCGACCGCGACAGCCCCATCGCCGTCGAGAGCTGGTCGATGGAGGCCGCGGCATAGCCGTGGCGCCAGAAGATCTCCATCGCCGCGTCGATCACGGACGCATCGTCGAACTGGGGTTTGCCGCTCATGAAAGCCCTGCTTGACATCCTGGACCGATCGTTCCATTTATGTTGGAACGATCGGTTCAAAATAACCGGGCGGACGGCCCTGTTCAAGTACCGCCCGGTCCAGCATCGCAAATGGCTCGTCGAGCCGGCGGCGACGGCGCCTTGAAGCCGGCCGGGCACGATGGGCTGCACAGGCATCTCCGGCGCCCGCCATGCGGGGCGGGCTGGCGCCCGCCGCGATTCATCTCGCCCGCGGGGCCGCGCCGATGCCGGTGAGCATCCCTGACAACAAGGCCTTGCCCGTGATCAAACCCGAGATAAGGAAACCGCCATGACCGACGAAACCGATCCCTCGCCTCTCCGCTGGGACCTGTTCATCCGCAAGCGCGCCAGCGCGACCCAGGGCGTGCCACCGGGCAAGGAAAGCCTGCAGTGGGTGGCGAACACCGTGACGCTGATCCGCGGCGCGCGGGAGGCGGTTCTGGTCGACACCTTCCTCAGCGACGTCCACACCGCCGAACTCGCGGACTGGATCGAGGCGCAGGGGCTGCCGCTTCGCACCATCTACCTGACCCACGCCCACCCCGACCACTTCTTCGGGCTGACCCTGCTGCTCGCCCGTTTCCCCGAAGCCCGGGCTGTGGCGATGCCGGAGGTGGTGGCGGCAATGCGGGTACAGTCTTCGCCCGAGGTGGTGGAGACCAACTGGCGCCGCCGCTTCCCCGGCCAGGTGCCGGAGCGGCTGACGGTGGCGGAGGCGCTCGACGGCGACAGTTTCACGCTGGAAGGCCACACGCTGCGCGCGATTCCGCTCGGCCACACCGACACCGACGCCACCACGGGGCTGCACATCCCCTCGCTTGGCCTCGTCGTCGCCGGAGACGCCGTCTACAACGAAACGCACCCGTTCCTGATGGAGACGGACCGCGCCGGCCGGCAATCCTGGCTCGCCGCGCTCGACCGCATCGAGGGGCTCGCGCCGACCGCCGTCGTGGTCGGCCACGGCCCGCTCGACCCGGACAGCAGCCCGTCCCACATCGCCGCAACACGCCGCTACATCCAGGACTTCGACCGCCTCGACCGCGAGACCACGACGGCCCGCGAACTCTACGACGCGATGCTTGCCCTCTACCCCGACCGCATCAATCCCGGCTCTCTCTGGGGCAGCGCCAACGCGGCGAAGGGTGAGATTTGAGAGGATGAAAGACCGCACGGCGCAACGATTTCCATGCGGCGGGAGATCACCGCTCCCGGCCCATTCCCGGTCATTTGCGGCGCAGACGTCAAGCTCTGAAAGCTGCCATCCGGCAACCCGCTAACTTCGGCTTCGCCGAGCCACCCCGGGAGCGGGATCTTGCGAGACCCGCGGACTGAACCCCCTGACATTTTTCCATTGATCGGTGTCTGTCCGGGCACGAGGCGGTGGGCACTGTGATTTGGCCCGGAGATCCGTCAGCCCGGGCGGGTTGCCGGCCCGGATTGCCTTTGGATGGTTCCCCTCCCGGAGCTTGGTCCGGGAGGGGACGCTTTGGTTCAGAACCTGATGTTGAGGGTTCCCTTGATGGCGTTGTCGGAGACGCCGGAGGCGAACTGCCCGTTGTAGGAGAGGCTGGCGGAGACCTTGTCGGTGAAGTCGTAGTCGAGACCGGCGCCGAGGAGCGCGGTGTCGCGGGCGATCGGCACGCCGGAGACCTGGAACGCGCTGGCGAACGCCCCGCCGC
>JAEZMP010000509.1 GCA_023442215.1 Pseudomonadota bacterium | reverse complement strand
TCGAGCTGGATGCCGAGCAACTGGCCGGCGATGCCGCCGGAGGTGTCGAAGCGCAGCGGATAGGAACCGGTGATGAAGCGCTTGGCGTCCGCCAGTTCCTTCTCCGTCGGTCCGGTCTCGGCCATGCGGCGGATCTGCTCGCGGATCAGCTTCAGCGCTTCGGCAGCGTTCTCCGGCTTCGTGGCGGTGCCGCCGAGGAACATGCCGGCGTGATCGTAGGCGGCGAGATAGGTCTCGATGCCGTAGGTCAGCCCGCGTTTCTCGCGCACTTCCTCGAATAGCCACGAGGTGAAGGTGCCGCCGCCTAGGATGTGGTTCATCACATAGGCGGGAATGAAGTCCGGGTCGTTGCGCAGCACACCCGGTCCGCCGAACTGGATGATCGTCTGCGCGGCCGGCATGGCGCGCTCACGCTCCAGGTCGGTCTTGGGCACCACGTCCGGCACCGGCGTCAGGTCCGCCTTCTCGGGCAGCGCGCCGAAGGTCTTGTCGAGCAGCGCGCCGAGCGTCTTGGCGTCGATGGCGCCGACAACCGCGACCACGAGATTGTCGCGGGCGAAGGTGCGACCGCGGAACGCCTTGAGGTCGGCCGCCGTCAGCCCGGAAACCGACTCCACCGTGCCGTCGGCGGGGCGGCCGTAGGGATGATCCGGGAACGCCGCCGCGCTCCACAGCCGCCCGGCGACGTCGTTCGGGTCCTCGTTGGAGGCGCGGATGCCGGAGATGATCTGGGCGCGCATCCGCTCGATCGGCTCCTGATCGAAGCGCGGCTCGGTCAGCGCGAGGCGCAGGAGATCGAAGGCCTGGTCACGCTCCGAGGCGAGCGTCGTCAGGCGGCCGACGAAGTTGTCCCGGGTCGCCGAGAAGCCGAGGCGGACGCCGAGGGTCGTGAGCTCGTTCTGGTAGAGCGTCGAATCGAGCGGGCCGGCACCCTCGTCGAGCATCGTCGACATCAGGTTGGCGAGGCCTTCCTTGCCGGCCGGGTCCTGGGCGGAACCGGCGCCGTGGAAGGCGAAGTTCATCGTCACCAGCGGCACGGAATCGTTCTGGACGAGCCATGCCTTGATGCCGCCCGGGCTCGTCACGGGCTCGATCTTCATCGCGTCGGCGGGCACCGCGTAGAGCGAAGCGGCGGCGAAACCGGCCACCACGAGCGCGGTGCGGGTGAACTTGCCGAACTGCGCTTCCAGCACATGGACGGCGCCGGCTGCGAGCCGGATGGGGTTTGCGAAGCGCGACATCGGAATCAGCCCTGCTGGTTGATGGAGGTGAGCGGGGAGACCGGGGCGCCACCACCCTTGCCGCCGGGCTTGGGCAACAGCACGCCCGTTGCGGCAGGCGACTTGCCGAGATAGCGCTGCGCCACGGCCTGCACCTCCGCCGGGGTGACAGCAGCGATGCCTTTGGGCCAGTTGCGGATGGAGTCGATGGTCTCGCCGGTCGTCAGGCCGGTGCCGAAGGCCCGGGCGAGCGAGGACTGGCTGTCCTGGGCGTAGATGGTGTCCGCGATGATCGAGCGCTTGGCGCGGTCGACTTCCTCCGCCGTCGCGCCCTTGGCGATGAGATCGGCCAGAACGCCATCCATCGCCTTCTCGGCGTCCTCCGGCTTCACGCCGTCGCGCGGCATGACGTAGATCGTGAACCGGCCCTCGTCGAGGCTGCCCGACTGGTAGCCGGCACCGGCATCGGTGGCCGGGCCGCCGTTGCGAACCAGCGCGTCATACATCCGGCTGGTGGAGCCGCCGCCCAGCACCTCCGCCAGCACGGCCAGCGCGGCGGTCTCCTTCGGATCCCGGGCGGTCGAGGTCGGCACCAGCCAGGCCTGCTGCACCACCGGCTGCGACACACGCTCGTCGCTGAGTGTCACCCGCCGCTCGGCCTGCAGCTCCGGCACGGGCGGACGCACCCGCTCGCCCGGCTCGGCGCGGCGCGGCACCTTGCCGTAAGTCTCCTCGGCGAGGCGCTTCACCTCGTCGGGCGTCACGTCGCCGGCGACGATCAGCACCGCGTTGTTGGGCGTGTAGTACTTGTCATAGAAGGCAAGGGCATCCTTCGCCGTCAGCGCCTCGATCTCGGGCCGCCAGCCGATCACCGGAATGGCGTAGGGGTGCGTGACATAGAGCGCCGCCGACATCGCGACCGCGAGCTCGGCGGAGGGATCGTTCTCGATCCGCTGGGCTCGTTCCTGCAGCACCACCTGCTTTTCCGGCGCCAGGATGGCGTCGGTCAGCACCAGGTTTTCCATGCGGTCCGCCTCGAACTCCATCATCTGCTTCAGGTTTTCCTTGGAGACCTGTTGATAGAAGGCGGTGTAGTCGTTGGAGGTGAAGGCGTTCTCCTCGCCGCCGATGTCGGATACGACCTTGCTGAACTCGCCGGTCGGATGGGCCTTGGTGCCCTTGAACATCAGGTGCTCGAGGAAGTGGGCAATGCCGGATTTGCCGGCGGGCTCGTCCGCGGCGCCGGCCTTGTACCAGATCATATGGGTGACGACGGGTGCACGATGATCCGGGATCACCACCACCTGCAGGCCATTGTCGAGGGTGAAGGTCGTGAGTTGCGGCGCGATCTGCGGCGCTTCGATCGGTGGGGCGGCCTGCTGCCCGGCGCGAACCTCGCCGGGCGCTATGGAAAGGCCAGCGGCGACGACGAGGGCGGCGGCGGCACTGAACCCGATGCTGCGCGGGCGCCGAGCCCGGTTCGGGCCGGTCTCGGCCGTGGCGGACGTCGAGCGAAGGGAGCCGGAACGTGGCACTGTGGACCTCTGACGGTTCGTGGGCGGATGCCCGGACGACGATTTTCGGCGAGCCGCCCGGCTCGACCGCTGGACGGCTGGGTCGCTCACGCGAGCCCGTTCCGGGATATGGTCCGGACAGGAGATCATTCCCCATACCGCCGGACATGCCGCAGGAAGACATGCCACCGGAAGGCGTGCTCTCCCGATGAGCCGGCTGGACCCCCGAAGCAGGTGGTGGCGCCGGCGCAGCTTCGACAAGCTTTGTGGCGCCGATGCGCCCGCAAGCTGAATTCTTCGTAATGTTGGGGATGCCGGTTGGCCGTATTCATGAGCCAGCGGCAAGGCGCCGCGCGATAAGCACATGCCGTCAGATCAAACCGATCTGAACGATGCTGATATGCTCAAGCCTCTGAATACGCAGGGGTTTCTTGTCGATCGGATGATCCCACCCGATCGGAAAGCGCTCTGGGAACCGAGCGGCTTCAGCTCCATTGGCCGTTGTCAGGGCGGGGTCTCCGCGGCAGCGGCGAAATGCGGGGATTTGGGGCGAACGGGGGGCAGCCCGACGGCGCCGCGACCGATCCGCCGCGCGGCAATGGCGAGGCTGCGCCGGCCCTGCGTTGAAACCGCATCGCGCGCACAGCGCGCAGCCGGGCGCACGGGCAGGGTGAAGCGTGGTGCGCCGCGGCGTGCGGCGCTTTCACGATTACTGCGTGGCGGTGGCCGAGGCGCCAGATGTCGACTGCGAGCCGTCCTCAACCCACTCCGGCTGGTCGGACTGGCCGCCCTTCGGCTTTGCGGTCGGGTTCACTTCCGGCGTCGAGGACTTGTATTGCTGGAAGACGTTCTTCTTGTAGGCCGGCACGGGTGCGTTAGGCGCCGGCTGCAGATAGGCCGTCGGCGGCTGCACCAGATATTTGCGCTCGGCGTTCGCCCCGATGCCGACTGTGCCATCGTCAGCCGTCTCAGGCTTGTTGAGCTTCTGCGAGGCCATCTCGTTCGGGGTCAGCGTGCGTCCGGCCTGACGCGCCTCGGAGCCGGCGGCGCTCACAGGCCCGCCCTTCACGAGGCCGCCGCCCGGAATGCGCGCGGCCTGCATTTCTTCCGGCGTGGAACGCGCGGCTTCCGAATCCATCATGGCGCTCGCGAGTGCCGCTTTCGGCGCGGTGGCTTCGGCCTCTGCTTCCGCCGCCTTCTGCTTGTCGGGATCGTTCGGCCACGACTGCGCGGAGGCCACCAGCTGCTCGTTGCTTTCCGGCGACGGCAGGTTGTTCAGCGACGGCGGAATGGCAAGCGGCGAGCGGGGGACGTAGGCGATCGGTGCCGCCGGCGGATCGATGATGCCGGCGCCGGTCAGGATGCGCTTGGCCAGCATGCCGCTGCCCGATCCCTGAACCGGCTCGGCCTTCACGTCGTCGGCATAATAGTTGCCGTTCACCACGGAGGTGCAGCCGCCGAGGGCGAGCGCCGCTCCAGCCACGAACGCCAGAGCGACGGGACTGGCGAGCCTGGTCATCGTGGACGAAGCGGGAGCGCCGCGGCTGGCGAACATTCGACGAGGGCTCAAGAGTTCAGGCTCCGTTTCGTTCGTCCGTCCAAAGCAGTGGGGACTGGTGGGACGGGCTCCGCATTCCGCGATACCGAATCGCAGCCTCCGCAGATCGAGGCACGATAACCGCCGGAAGCAAACCGTTGCTTTGCGGCATCAATACGACATCCGTCACCACACCGCGAGGGGGGACGTGCATCCGGCCGGATCCCGCCGGTTCTGCGCTCTGAATGGAGAAGCGCACCGGCATGGGCAGGATCAGCGCGGCTTGTCTGCCCGTCGAGACCCGATCAGAGCGTCGAGCAAAAGTCCGGCCGCTCCGGCGACGATCGCGACATCCGCCACGTTGAACACGTACCATGAGAAGCTGCCGACATGGAAGTGAACGAAGTCGACGACGGCGCCGTAGGCGATGCGGTCGATGCCATTGCCGATGGCGCCGCCGATGACGAGGCCGAGTGCGGTACCGACGAGAGGGCCGCGCGCGCGGCGGAGCCAGATCGACAGCGCGACCACGGCGACGATCGTGATCGCCGCGAGCCCCCAGCGGCCGATCGCGCTGTCCTGCTGGAACAGGCCATAGGAAATCCCGCGGTTCCAGACCAGCACGATGTCGAGGAAGGGGGCCAGGCGATAGCCGCCGGATTCGAGGTCGGCGATGTTGAGCAGCGCCAGCTTGGAGAGCTGGTCCAGCAGCAGAACGATGACGGCGATGGCGATGCCGAGGCGCATCGACGGCCTTGCGCCTGGTGTCGCTCCGGCTTCGTTCGGGCGGCTTCGGGGGTCTGCCATCTCGTCCTTCGGTCTGCGCGATGTCCGGGCTGGAACGCCGTGCGATATCCCGTTGGCGGGAAGGCGCTCGGGCCAGCGTGGAAAGCGGCGGGCGGCACCATCCGATGCCGCCCGCGCGTCGGTTCAGGCGGCCTTGCGGCGCGCCTCGAATTCCCGCATCGCCGCTGCGTCACGCAGCGACAGGTCGGGATAGTCGGGATCGGAGCCGACTTCGGGCAGGATTTTCCAGGACCGGGCGCATTTCGTCCCTTCGGCGCGCCCGGGTACCACCGCGACGGCGGCCACGTCATCGAGGCGGAAGGCGTCGGCCGGGCCTTCACCGGCGACGAGCGTCGCGTCCGACGTGATGGCGATCTCGGCGAGATCCACGCCTTCGAACGCGGCGGCCAAGGCCGGGGCGGCGACATGGACAACCGGATGCGCCTCGAGCGAGGAACCGATGCGCTTCTCGCGGCGCTCGATCTCGAGCGCGCCGGTCACGACCTTGCGGACGAGGCGCACCTTGCGCCACTTCTCGGCCAGCGCGTCGTCGCGCCAGCTTGCCGGAACCGCCGGGAACTGGCGCAGGTGAACCGAGCCGTCTTCCGAGGGATGCCGCGACAGCCAGCTTTCCTCGATGGTGAACGGCAGCAGCGGCGCCAGCCAGGCCGTCAGGCAGGAGAACACCTTGTCCACCACCGCGAGTGCGGCCCGCCGGCGCACCGACGACCACGGATCGCAGTAGAGCGCGTCCTTGCGGATGTCGAAGTAGAACGCCGACAGGTCGACGATCATGAACGACGTCAGCTGCGAGACGATGCGCTTGAAGTCGAACGCCGCGTAGCCTTCGCGCACGATGCCGTCAAGCTCGTGCAGCCGATGCAGGATCAGCCGCTCCAGTTCGGGCATCTCGCCCTCGGATACCTCGGTGCCGTCATAGTGGGCGAGCGTGCCGAGCATCCAGCGCATCGTGTTGCGCAGCTTGCGATAGGTGTCGGCCGTAGTCTTCAGGATTTCCGGCCCGATGCGGCTGTCCTCGGAATAGTCGGCGGAGACCACCCAGAGCCGCAGAATGTCGGCGCCGTACTGCTTGATGACGTCCTGGGGCGCGACGGTGTTGCCGAGCGACTTCGACATCTTGCGGCCGTCCTCGTCCATGGTGAAGCCATGGGTGACGACGGTGTCGTAGGGCGCGCGACCGCGGGTGCCGCAGGATTCCAGCTGTGACGAATGGAACCAGCCGCGATGCTGGTCGGAGCCCTCGAGATAGACGTCCGCCGGCCATTTCAGGTCGCTGCGGCCTTCCAGCACGAAGGCGTGGGTGGACCCGGAATCGAACCAGACGTCGAGAATGTCGTCGACCTTCTCGAACTTGGCCGGATCGTGCTCGGGCGCGAGGAACCGCGCGGCGGCGCCCGCCGCGAACCACGCATCCGCGCCCTCGGCCTCGAAGGCGGCGAGAATGCGGGCGTTGACGGCGGCGTCCTTCAGAACCGTGCCGGTTTCCTTCTCCACGAACACGGCGATCGGCACGCCCCAGGCGCGCTGGCGCGACACCACCCAGTCGGGGCGGGCCTCGATCATGCCGCGCAGGCGGTTGTGGCCGGCTTCCGGCACGAAGCGCGTGGCGGCGATGGCGGCGAGCGCGCGGGCGCGCAGCGTGTCCGTCGGGCCGTTCTCCAGTGGCTTGTCCATGGCGATGAACCACTGCGGCGTATTGCGGAAGATCACCGGCTTCTTCGACCGCCACGAGTGGGGATATTGATGCTTGATGCGGCCGCGGGCCATCAACGCGCCGGCCTCGCGCAGCGCGGCGATCACGGCGTCGTTGGCATCGCCCTTCTCGCCCTTGTCGGTCAGCACCCGCTTGCCGGTCAGGCCGGGCGCCTCCTTGGTGAGGAAGCCGTCGGCGTCGACGGTGTAGGGGATGCGGCTTTCGATGCCGCGGGCCTCGATGGCGGCCTTGTTCGCCATCCAGACC
>JAEZMP010000508.1 GCA_023442215.1 Pseudomonadota bacterium | reverse complement strand
GCGCATGGCCGAGCGCGGCCACGAAACGCGGCATCCACGGCCCTTCGACACGGGCCATGTCGCCGATCTCGTCCGCGGAAATGCCGAACCGGAACCGCAACTCGGCCGGAAGCGCCACCTCGTCCTGAAACCACTGGCCGAACGAGCGGCCGAGCGGATCGGTGCGCGAAATCACCTCCGCGAGGAGCGGCCCGAAGGTGGCGAGGTGGTAGCCACAGCGCGTGCCGGGCGACCAGTCCGGCGTCATCTGTTCGAGGATGGCGATCCGCGCGTCGTGGTCGGCGAACTCGCCGCGGGTGACGATGCGTCCGAAGAACACCAGCCCGGCCGAATGATCGAGCAGGTCGCGGACGCGGATCGCCTCCTTGCCGTTCGCGGCGAAGGCCGGCCAGAATGCCGCGACCGGCTGGTCGAGATCGAACTGCCCGCGGGACGCCGCGATCAGCGCGGCCGCCGCCGTGACGCCTTTTCCGGTGGAGAGCACGGGCACGACGGTGTGTTCGTCCCACGGCCTGCGGGCCGCCGCATCCTGCATCCCGCACCAGAGATCCACCACCTTGCGGCCGTCATGGTAGACGCAGACGGCGGCGCCGGATTCCTCTCCCGCCTCGAAATTCCTGCCGAACGCCTCGGCCACCAGGCCGAAGCCGGGCTCCGCCATGCCTTCCACGCGCATCTCGTCCATCCCTCGCCGCAGCCTCGTCCGCTCGCGACGGACATCCGTTGAACCCCGACGGACGCCGCGATGTTCCCCGGCATCGCCGGGAGGATCGCGTTCGGGACGGCGAGAGGCGAAGGTGGGGCGGGGGCGCGCTCAGGCCGGCCGGTAGCGCACGGCCATCGTCGCGCTCGAGAGGTGCGGCAGCATCGCCGCGCGGGCGGCCTCCCACGCCTCCCACTCCGTCGCGTCCATCAGCGACGGGATCGTCGCGAACTCGCCGCGATCGAGGCCGACGAGGGCGGCGTCCACCAGATCCGCCGCGGTCATCACCCACTCCTTCGGTAGGTTGCTGGCGGGCAGGCCGGCGATGTCCCAGAACTCGGTTCCGGTCGCACCGGGCAGCACCACCTGCACGGTGACGCCGGAGCCCGCGAGTTCCTTGCGCAGCGACTGGCTGAAGGCCAGCACGAACGACTTCGTGCCGCCATAGACCCCGTTCAGGAGCTCCGGTCCGATGGCCACGATCGACGAGATGTTGATGATCGTGCCCTTGCCGCGTGCCCGGAAGCGCGGCACTGCCGCGTAGGTCAGCCGCATCGGCGCGACGACGTTGATCGCCACCATCGCCTGCATCTCGCGAATATCGGCGTCGGCGAGGGGCGCGGCGCTGCCGAAGCCGGCATTGTTGACGAGGTGCGTGATGGCGTCGTCCCCGGCGAGGATCGCCTCGACCTTCGCGAGCCCCTCCTCGCTGCCGAGATCGGCCGCGACGGTGCGGACCCCGACGCCGTGGCGCGCCGTCAGTCCGGCGGCGACCTCCGCGAGCCGCGCCTCGTTGCGGGCGACGAGGATCAGGTCGTGTCCCCGCGCGGCGAAGCGGTCGGCATAGACCGCGCCGATGCCGGACGACGCGCCGGTGATGAGTACGGTGCCGTTGTGTGCGCTCATGATGCTGTCCTTGCCGTGCGTCGCCGCTGTTGTTCGGTGGAGAGCAGGCTAGCGCTTGTGGCGCGCGGCCGGGATGACATATAAACGGCAATTACGGTCATAACGGCGGGGGGCGCTGATGTTGCGCATCGGCTTCATCATGGAAGACGGCTTCCAGGCGATGGGAATGGCCGCGCTGTCGGCCTTCGAACTCGCCAATGTCGCTCTCGGCAGGCCGGTGTACCGGCTGACCGTCATGTCGGAGAAAGGCGGCACGATCCGCTCGTCGCTCGGGATCGGCATCGAGACGGAGCCGCTCGGGCCGTTTCCCGATACGCTGATCGTGGTCGGCGAACTGGTGCCGCGCCCGCTTACGCCCGGGCTTCGCGCCTATATCGCCGAGGCGGGCCGCGAATGCCGCCGCGTCGCCGGCATCTGCACCGGCGCCTTCCTGCTGGCGGAGGCGGGATTGCTCGACGGCCGCACCGCTACCACCCACTGGGCCCACGCCCGCGATCTGCAGGAGCGGTTTCCCCGCGTCACCGTCGACGATGACCGCATCTTCATCCGCGACGGCAATATCTGGACGTCGGCCGGCATGAGCTCGGCCATCGACCTGACGCTGGCGCTGATCGAGGACGATCACGGCGCCGAGCTGTCGCGCTCCATTGCCCGCAAGCTCGTGGTCTATCACCGGCGGCCGGGCGGGCAGTCGCAGTTCTCCGCGCTGCTCGAGCTGGAGCCGCGATCCGACCGTGTGCGGCGGGCGCTGATCCATGCCAAGGAGAACCTGCGCAATCCCCTCACGGTGGAGGAACTTGCCGACGCGGCGAGCCTCAGCCCGCGCCAGTTCAGCCGGCTGTTCCGCGAGGAGACCGGCCAGTCGCCGGCCAAGGCCGTCGAGCGGCTGCGGCTCGAAGCCGCGAAGGCGATGATCGAGGACGGGCGCCATTCGCTCGACACCGTCGCCCGCGACGCCGGCTTCGCCGACCGCGACCGCATGCGCCGGGCATTCCTGCGCTCGTTCGGCCAGCCGCCCCAGAGCCTGCGCCGCAGCCTGCGGCTGATCGAGGGCGGCGAGGCGGCCGAAGCCGACGCCGCGTGAGGTCATGGGCGTGTGAGTGCTCTGCCGCCCCATCCCTCCTATGGGCGTGAAAACGCGGCGCGACATGGCCTGAATTGACGCTTTATCGTCATTTGAGACATTGCCGCGCGGAGGCATGATCCGCTTCGACCGAGCGCGGCGTCCGATAACCGGCGCCGGCGCGCAGCGGAGCCAGGACCATGCAGACCACCGACAACACCATCTTCATCACCGGCGGCACCTCCGGCATCGGCCGGGCGCTCGCCGAGGCGTTCCATGCGCTCGGCAACAAGGTCGTGATCGCCGGCCGGCGCAAGGCGCTGCTCGACGAGGTCTCGGCTGCGAACCCGGGCATCGACGGCATCGAACTCGACATCGCCGATCCGGACGACATCGCGCGGGTCGCAGCGCGGCTCGTGCGCGACTATCCGGCGCTCAACGTGCTCGTCAACAATGCCGGCATCATGCCGTTCGACGATGCGGGCGGACACATCGACGACGCCCAGGCGCGGCGGATCATCGACACCAACCTGCTCGGCCCGATTCGCCTGACGTCGGCGCTGATCGACCATCTCAAGCTGCAGCCGCGGGCGACGATCATCCACAACACCTCGGTGCTGGCCTACCTGCCGCTCGCCTCCACCGCCGTCTATTCCGCCACCAAGGCCGCGCTGCACTCCTATGCGCTGTCCCAGCGCTTCCAGCTTCGCGACACCAGCGTGCGGGTGCAGGAGATCGCGCCGCCGTGGGTCGACACGGACCTCATCCGGAAGAGCGGCGATCCGCGCGCCATGCCGCTCGACATCTTCATCGCCAAGACGATGGCCGGGCTCGCGACCGATGCGGAGGAGGTGATCGTCGACGAGATCCGCGACCTCCGCAACAACCCCGGCAGCGGCGAGCACGCGCTCGTCAACGCCTTCAACGAGGCGCTCGTCGCCAATCCCATCCCCGTGTGACGAACGTCGCCGGTCACGGCGCAGGATTCCCGTCCATGTCTGAGAAACCTGCCCCGGCGGCGGCCCTGTCCGCCGGCCGGGAAGCCACGCCGCCGGCGTCCATGCTGCCGGCGTGGTTCCTCGCCCTCGGCACCTTCGCGATCGGCACCGAGGGCTTCATGATCGCCCCGCTGCTGCCGACCATCGCCGCCGATCTCGGCATGAGCCTGTCGGCCACCGCCATGCTGGTGGTGGCGTTCACGCTGGTGCTGGGGCTCAGTTCGCCCGTCCTCACCGTGCTGACGGCCGGCCTGCGGCGGCGCGACGTGCTGGTTCTGGCGATGGCCGCCTTCACCGCCGGCAACCTGATCGCGGCGTTCGCCTCCGGATTCGGGATGCTGCTGCTCGCGCGCATCCTGATGGCGCTCATGGCGGGCCTCTATACGCCGAATGCCAGCGCGCTCGCGGGCGTCATCGTGGCGGCGGAGCGGCGCGGCAAGGCGCTCGCGGTCGTCAGCGGCGGCATGACCATCGCCATCGCGCTCGGCCTGCCGCTCGGCTCGCTGATCGGCCATGCCTTCGGCTGGCGCGCCACGTTCCTGATGGTCGCGGCGATGGGGGCCATCGCCGTCCTCAGCGTTCTCGCGGGCGTGGACCGCAAGGCCGGCTCGGCGGTGGCGGTGCCGGGCATCGGCGAACGGCTGGCGGTGGCGCGCACGGGCGCCGTGCTGCGCCTGCTGGCGGTCACGCTGTTCTGGTCCGTCGGCGCTTACACCGCCTATCCCTATATCGCGCCCTATCTCGCCGCGGTGCTCGGCTTCGCGGACGGGGGCATCGGCGCGACGGTATCGCTCTGGGGCCTGTTCGCGGCGCTCGGCGTGTTCTCCGGCGGCGCCCTGTCGGACCGCTTCGGCCCCGCCCGTGTCGCCGCTTTGTCGCTGGTCGCGCTCGGCCTCGCGTTCGCGGCCCTCGCCATCGCAACGGCGCTGCCGCAGACCGCCGCCCGTGCCGCCGTGATCGCCGGTGTGGCCGGCTGGGGGTTCAGCGTCTGGGCGTTCTTTCCGGCGCAGATGTCCCGGCTGATCGTCGCCGGCGGTGCCGGGCAGGCGTCCGTCGCGCTCTCGCTCAACACCTCGACGATGTATTTCGGCTTCTCGATCGGCAGCGCCATGGGCGCCGGGGTCGTCGGCTACGGCGCCATCTGGATGATCGGCGCGCTTGCCGCGCTGGCCGAGGGCATCGCCGTCCTGCTCGATCGTCGGCATTCAGCCGCGCCGCCCCGTTGAGCGGCGCGAGGGGGTGCAAAAACGAGATGGGCCGCGCGTGCGCGGCCCGGGCCTTGTCGTCTGCACCGGCGCGTCGCCGGTCACTCACCGGGAAGTTGGGTCACTCTCCCGGAAGCTCGATCACTGTCCCGGAAGCTGTCTTGCCATTTCCAGGTGATGCTGCAGTTCGCCGAGGGTGTTGGCGGCCCAACCCTTCAGGGCGGCGTTGTCGCCTGCCTGGGCGTAGCGCTCGAACAGCAGGACGGCGTTCTCGTGCGCGAAGATCTGATCCTTCCGGTATTGCGTGTCGAAGGCCGTGCCCTGCAGGCCCTGCAGCTTCGTCATCATCTGCTGCTGCGCGGCATTCATGGCCGTCGGCAGCTTCACGTTGATGCGGTCGCTGGCGACCATGCCCTTCAGGTCCGTCGTGGTCTTGCGATGGGCCTCGATCATCTGGGTCGCGAACGCCCGCGTTGCGGCGCTCGTCGATTGCTGCAGGGCGAGTTCGCTCGACTGGATTTCGAACAGGTCGCCCTGCGCCGCCTGGGTCGCGAATTCCGGCGCGGACGGGTTGGCGCTCGTCATGGACTTCATGCCCGCCTGTCCGCCTTCGGTCTGCGCCACGGCGGGCGTCGCGAGCGTGACGGGGATGGCAAGGGCAAGCGTGAGCGCCGCGAGATGAAAGGTCTTCATCGTCGCCTCCATTCTGGTTCCGGGATTGTGGCACGGGCGGCGAACCCGCTCCGTGATGCCGCCTAATCGCCCGATCGTCCGATAGTTCCTGATCGGTCCGCGCTTTCGGAGCGGGTGCGGCCGGGTACAGACCGCGCCCCTGCCGGCGGCGCCTATCCGACGGATTGGTAGGCGGTGCCGTCCTCGGCCCGGGCGGGATGGTCTAGATAGAAGCCCTGGTGCGGACAGGCGACGCTGCCGAACGCATCGCTGAGCCGCTCCAGCGCGAGCCGCATCTCCGCCCCGCGCATCGGCCTGCCGTGGCCGGCGAGGACGATCTCGGGATCGAGCCCGGCCAGCTTCTGCACCGACCGATGCGCCTTATCCCATTCGCAGGTGTAGTAGGTCGGCGGCCCGTGCATCTCGGGTGGCTGGAACAGCGCGCCGGTCATGGTTTCCTGGGCGGTGGTCGCGATCGCGTCGCCGGCAAGGAGCACGCGATCGCCCGGCCTCCACAGCGAGACGTGGCCGACGCTGTGACCGGGTGTGTGGATCCACCGCCAGTCCGGGAGATGCGGGATGGTCCCGTCTTCGGGAAGCGGGCGCAGCCAGTCACCGAGCTCGATCGGCCCGCGGGGATAGAGCCGCGCCAGACGTGCCATCGTGCCGCCGCCGACCGAAGGGTCTCCCTCGGGATAGGAGGCCGTGCCGTTCAGATAGGGGTGCTCCAGCGGATGGGCATAGACCGGCACCTCCCATTCGCGGGCGAGTTCCGGCAGCGCACCGACATGATCGAAGTGCCCGTGGGTGAGAACGATGGCCGCGGGGCGGATATTGTCGCCGAAGCGGGCAGTGGCGGCGGATTTGATGAGGCCCCGGGTGCCGGGAAGCCCGGCGTCGACCAGAACCCATTCGCCGTCACCGGCGCCGAGCTCTCCCAGAAAGGCGACATTGACGAATGCGAGACGGCGATAGGCGATGTCGCTCGTCACCTCGTGGGTGCGGTCGTCGCGCTGCGCATCCTTTTCGAAATCCACCGCCAGCACGCGGGATGGCAAGGGAATCTGCTGGCCCATGGTTCGCGTCCTCCGTCCGGGGTTCTGAGGGGTGCCGATAACGTCACCCCCGCAGAGTGAGCGGAGCGCTGAGGCGCTTGGCTCGCGGGACGGGATCGTCTGGCCCGTCGGCGGTGACGGTCTACCAACCTCACCCCGCGCCCATCGTTCCGGTTCCGTCGGCCGCAAACCGGCGCACGGATGGGCGCTCGTTCGCTGGACGATGACAGACCGAGCAGCCTGCCGTGGGAGAAACACCCCGGCCGGACGCCCCGGCATTCACCCGCCAGCGGGGCGATTCACCAGACCGGCCGCGAACTGCCGAGCGCGACCGCGGGCCTCTCCCACGTCAGCGGAATGCCGCCGACGGTGGCGGGGCTGCGGAGACGACGGGCCGGCCCCCATGTCGTCGGCTCCGTTTCCGGCGCCAGATCGGCGGGCGTTTCCGGCGCGATGGCTGCGGAATCCGGATCGGCGGGGTGGGCGGCGAGCACGGCGGCGACCCGGGCCAGGGACGTGCGCGCCCGCGTTCCTTCACCGGTGCGGAGCCGGTGGCCGATGCCCCGGATCGCCGCGGCGGCCATGAGGTAGCCGGTGGCGTGATCGAGCGCCTGAACCGGCAGGGGCGTCGGCCGGTCGCGTCCGAAGCCGCGCATGCCGGCCTCCGCGATGCCCGTGCTCATCTGCACGAGGCTGTCGAAGCCGCGGCGGCCGGCCCAGGGGCCGGTCCAGCCATAGGCGTCGAGCGACACGTCGATCAGGCCGGGCCGCAGCGCGCGGCGGCGGGTCTCGTCGAGGCCGAGGCCGGCGAGGGCATCCGGGCGATAGCCGTGGACCAGCACGTCCGCGTCGGCTAGCAGGCCCTCGAACCGGGCCTTCTGTTCGCCGTCGCGAAGATCGAGGCGCGCGCAGCGTTTGCCGAGCGTCACCTCCGGCACGACGCCCGGCTCTTCCCACCATGGCGGGTCGATCCTCAGGACCTCCGCCCCGAAGCCGGCGAGGAAGCGGGTGGCGATGGGGCCGGCAAGAACGCGGGTGAGATCGAGGACGCGGATGCCCCGCAGCGGCCTTTCCGGCGGGACCGGCCACGCCGGCACGCCGCCGGACGCCGAAATCTCCACGGCGAACAGCGGCTCCGCGCCGACCGCCCGGCCCTGGGGATGCGCCTGCCATTCCGCGCACGACATCATCGCGGCCGCGCATCCGCCGCGCGAGACGACGGCGCGTTCAAGCTCTTCCGCCTGCCAGCCGGCGACGGCCTTCGCCACGGCGTCCTTCTCCGCCTCGACGCCGAGGACAGACAGGGCGGCCTCGCGATGGGCCGGGGCGTTGGTGTGCAGGCGGATCCAGCGGTCCGCCGCGCGGTAGTCGCCGGCGATGGGATCCCACGGCGGCGGCACCGCCCAGCCATCCGGCCGCAGGGAGGTGCCGAACCAGAGCGAGGCGAGGCGCCGATCGACCGTGACAGGCGGCTGCCGGTCATTCCCCAGCCTACCTTGCCGCAGCGCCACGAGTTCGGCCACGGCGAGGCCGGCGGCGGCGACGGCGGCCGCGGCGAATTCCGTGACGGCGAAGACGGAAGGCAGCGCGCCCGCGCCGGTGAACGCCACCGCGCGCGCGTCGTCGGGCGCGCCGCCGATATCCGACCAGAACCGGGTGAGAAGAGTGTGTGCCGATGTCATCTCGCTTCCTCCAGCCAAGAGGGTCCCGACGTCGCGGCTGCGGCCTGCCTCGCATCCGCCAGAGGCGCCGCAGCGCTGATCGCAAACGCCGACATCGCGACGGACTCCATCGCGGTGGCGCCGGATGCACCTTCGCGTCGGCTGAGACAGCCAGACGCTTATCGGGATCGCTTGTCAGTGAAGGGTATCGGCGGCGTCATCCGCGCGGAAATGAAATGGCGTGATGGATGCCATTCAGGACGGTCATGGATCGGCGGCGCAGGAGCAGCAAAAGAGGAGGAGGAAGCGGGGGGAGCGGAGGGGGCATGGGGCGGCGGCGGCGCGCCGCCCCCGCCGTTCAGAGCGCCTCGCCGTCGATGTAGCGCTGCAGGGTTTCCCGCGTGCCGCGCGACCAGATGCTGCGCAGCGCGTTGCCGAACGCTTCGACATAGGCCGGATGGGTGCCGATCTCGCCGAAGATGTCGCTCATGGCGAGGAACGCGGCCGGATCCTGCCGGGCGGCGAGGGCCGTGGCATTCATGCGCTCCCACGCCGGATCGTTCGCCGCGATCGCGGCGCCGCTTTCCGTCGTGCCGGCGCAGTAGCGGCACCAGAACGCCGAGATCAGCGCGAGGC
>JAEZMP010000422.1 GCA_023442215.1 Pseudomonadota bacterium | reverse complement strand
GGAAGATGCCGTCGGGCGCGATCATCAAGGCATCGAGCGCCTCGATCACCTGCAATTGCGCCTCGGCGTCGAGGGCGAGATCCCGGCGCTGCTCGATGATGGCGCGGGCGAGCGGCACGCGGAACGGGCGCTCGGGCAGCGTGACTTCCATCGGCTCGGAGCGGCCTTCCTGGCCCGCCTCGTCGCGGGCGACGAGCACGACGCTGACGCGGCTGCCGGCCCACGGATGCTTGGTCAGGTTCTCGACCGTCCTGGCGGCGCCGCTGCGGGCGGGCTTCGGCGGCAGGGAAAGACGCACCTCGGGCGCGTCCACCAGCGGCCGGCGGCCGTCGGCGCCGGGCTCCGGGATCGGCTTGACGATCGCGAAGGCCTCGCTGACCCCGTAATCGTCGGAGACCTGATAGTTGAGCTGGAGCGCGTTGCCCTTGTCCGCGGTGGGCGCGCCGGCCCAGGCGATGGTCGGCGGCGTGTCGCGGTCGACGACGAAGTTCCAGCGCGCGAGCTGCGCGCCCTCACGGGTCACCGTCACGCTGCCGTTCGCGGTCAGAGCGATGCGCCGTTCGGCCGGAATCGTGGCCGGCGTGGCCGCCGCCGCCGTTGCGGTGGAGGCGTCCGCAGGCTTTTTCGCATCCCCAGCCTTGGCGTCGGCCGCTTTGCCCCCGGCCGCTTCCGGGGCCGCCGGTTCGATAACGTGCGAGCCCTCCGCGTCCTCGGCGGTCACCCGGGCGTCATTCGCGCCCTGGATGCGCACCACGAGTTCGCTGCCCGACGGCACGCGCACGGTGCGCTCGCCGTTGCCGGCTGTCGCGCCGGTGAGGAACACCGGCGCGCGGCCGGTATAGCCCGGCGGCGTCACCCAGGCGTCGAGCCGCACCGGCGGCGCGGCGACCGGACTGGCGAACGGCGCAAACGCGGCCGCGATCCGCTCGCGATAATGACCCGCGCCGGCGAACAGCCCGACGAACAGCACGAGGCCGACGACGGCGCGGACCGCGAACGGATCGCGGCGATAGAGCTTCGGCGCGGGGGCGCCGGCCTGGAGCGAGGCGATTTCGGCGGCGACGCGGCGGCGGTGGGCGCTCCACAGCGCGCGGGTGGTGGGGTCTGCCTCGGGATCGGCAAGGGAATCGTCGAAGGCGGTGAGCGGCCGGTGCGGCCGTCCGGAGACCTGCTCGATGCGCGCGATGGCGTCCGTCCGCAACGGGCGGGCGAAGCGGACGAGCGCAACGAGCGGTACGGCGAACAGCGCGGCGAACGCCGCGAGCAGCACCGCGCGCACCCAGGGATCGACCACCGACCAGAGCCCGAGCCAGGACGCCCCGAAGAAAAGGGCGACGATGCCGATGACGAACGCCAGCGGCGGCCACGCACGCTCCCACAGGATGGCGAGGCGGGCACGGTGCACCAGCCGGTCGATCGCCGCCCGCGGGCCGCTCTCGCGGGCAGGCCCGCCGGAACCGGATGCTCCGGGCGTGGCGTCGGCCGCTGTCTCGGTCGGTCGCGTCATGCGCTTGCCCCGTCCATTGGTCGTCCCGTCGTGATGCGCACTGGCATGGGCGCAGGTCCACGGGGCCGCGAGTTCCGGAGTCCACAACGGGCATCCGGCCGAAAAGCGGGGTTCACCCGGCACCGACGTTCCGGTACCGGCGATGCCACCGGAGCGCGTCCCGCGCACGGATGGAGCCCATCCGGTCGGCGAAGTTCGTTCCGACGGGCTCACGCTGTCGCCGGCGGCCGTCGAGCGGCCCGTCCGGGACTGTAGCAAGAACCGCGCCCGTCTGCGAAGCCGGCACACACCCCTGCCGAGCCACCGGGCAACGGCCACACCCCACCGCCGCAGCCACCGGCCACGGCAACAAGCGATCCGAACACGAGGACGGGGCAACAATCAGGCAGAGACGGCCGATTCCGCGCGTTCAGCGGATCGTGATCGCCCCGGCGCTGCTGCGTTCGGATCGGACCGACCGCGTGGCGCCGGGAGGCCCGCGTGCGGATATCCCGCCCTATGCCGGGCCGTCGCCTCCGGAGCGCGCGGCGACGGGGCGTGGCTCAGCCTTCCAGCCACGCGGGGATGCGGTCGAGGCCGATCAGTTCGTCATAGGTCGGGCGCGGACGCACCACGGCCCAGGCATCGCCGGACACCAGCACCTCGGGCACCAGCAGGCGGCTGTTATAGGTCGAGGCCTGCACGGCACCGTAGGCGCCGGCCGAGAATACCGCGACGAGATCGCCCTCCGCCACCGTCGGCAGGCGGCGCTTCTGGGCGAGGAAATCACCGGATTCGCACACCGGGCCGACCACGTCGACCACCGGGCGGTCGGCGGACGTGGCGCGCTGGTCCACCGGGCGGATTTCGTGGTGCGCGTCATAGAGCGTCGGCCGCACGAGATCGTTCATGCCGGCATCGACGATGACGAAGGTCTTGGCGGCGCCATGCTTCACGTAGACGACCTCGCTGACGAGGATGCCGGCATTGCCGACGATCAGGCGGCCGGGCTCGAACAGCACGCGGCAGCCGAGCCGGTTGGCGTGGCGCTTTACGACCGCGCCATAGGCGGCGGGATCGGGCGGGGTCGCCGCGTCGTCGTCATAGGGAATGCCGAGGCCACCGCCGAGATCGACGTGCTCGATGGCGTGGCCGTCGCCGCGCAGCGCGGTGATGAGTTCGCCGAGCCGGGAGAAAGCCGCGTCGAACGGCGCGAGCTCGGTGATCTGCGAGCCGATGTGCATGTCGATGCCGGCGACATCGAGCCCGGGCAGCGCGGCGGCGCGGACATAGGCGGCGCGGGCGTCCTGCCAGGGAATGCCGAACTTGTTCTCCGCCTTGCCGGTCGAGATCTTGGCGTGCGTCATGGCGTCGACATCGGGATTGATGCGCAGCGAGACGCGGGCGGTGCGACCCTCGGCGGTCGCGACCTCGGACAGCCGCTCCAGTTCCGGCAGGGATTCGACGTTGAAGCAGAGGATGTCCTGGGCGAGGCCGTAGGCCATCTCGTGCCGGGTCTTGGCGACGCCGGAGAACACGATGCGGTTGCCGGGCACGCCGGCGGCGACGGCGCGGCGCAGCTCGCCTTCCGAGACGACATCCATGCCGGCGCCGAGGCGGGCCAGCGTCTTCAGCACCGCCTGGTTTGAATTCGCCTTCATGGCGTAGCAGACGAGGGTCGGCAGACCGTCCATCGCCGCGGAGAACACCCGGAAGTGCCGCTCGATGGTCGCGGTGGAATAGATGTACACGGGCGTGCCGACCGCGGCGGCGATCTCCGGCACCGCGACGTCTTCGGCATGAAGGATGCCGTCCCTGTATTCGAAATGGTTCACGGCCGGAAACTCGCAGGATCGGATGCCGGCCGTCGGACGGACGGCCGAGGAACGGCTCTAGTCAGCGTCTCCGGGGCGCTTTCCCGGCCGTCGGATGGATATCCGGCCGACGGGAAATCCCCCGGTCGCCGCGGCTCACAGCAGCGGATCGAGGATGAATTTTCGCGGCGGCGCGTAGATGCCGTTGCCGCGGTCGACGGAGCCGGCGGCCGGCTTCACCCCCGGCGGGCTTTCCGGGGCGCTGCGACGGCCGCAGCCGGCGAGCGCGAAGGTCGCGACGAGGACGACGGCCAGCCCGACGGCGAGCGGCGTGCGCCGTGCCGTGCCCCGCCTGCCGGCCGCCGCGCGGCCCGCAATCCCGTTGACGCTGTCACCCAAGCTGTCGCTCCTCACGGCTGGCGCCTCCGTCATGCCGCTGCCGGCCGGAAACCGAACGCACATCCGTCCGGCTCGAACCCGATCCGGACGGCAGGACTATACAGAAGCTCTTGCATACGGAACCTTTCCCTTTCGGTGGGGCGAGCCATCCGGCCGGGAAATTTTCCGGGAAGACGAGACCAATAGCGCAGTCGCGCCCGCGAGGCGAGACGCAACGGCTCACGCGCCCTGAAGGGCCTTCGCCTCCTTCGCCAGCCGCCGCCGCCACGCGCGGATCTCGCGCCGGACGTTGGCCGGCGCCGTGCCGCCATGGGAGGTGCGGCTCTTCACCGAGCGCTCCACGGTGAGGACGTCGAACACCGCCTCGGTGATGCGGCCGTCGACCGCCTGCATGGTGGCGAGGGGCACCCGGTCGAGCGGCAGCCCCGCTTCCGCGGCGGCCGCCACGATCCGGCCGGTGACGTGGTGGGCCTCGCGGAACGGCATCCCGATCACGCGCACCAGCCAGTCGGCGAGGTCGGTCGCGGTGGAATAGCCGCCGCCCGCCGCCTTCTTCATCGCCTTCGCGTCGGGTTCCAGGTCGCGCACCATGCCGGCGGAGGCGGCGATCACCAGCGACAGCGAGGAGAGCGCGTCGAAGGTCGGCTCCTTGTCCTCCTGCATGTCCTTGGCATAGGCGAGCGGCAGGCCCTTCATCACGATCAGGAGCGTGTTGAGCGCGCCGATGATGCGGCCGGTCTTCGCGCGGGCGAGTTCGGCGGCGTCCGGGTTGCGCTTCTGCGGCATGATCGACGAGCCGGTGGTGAAGCGGTCGGACAGCCGGATGAAGCCGAACGGCGCCGAGCACCAGATCACGATTTCCTCGGCGAGGCGCGACAGGTGCATCGCCGCGATGGAGGCAGCGGACAGGGTTTCGAGCGCGAAGTCGCGGTCGGACACCGAATCGAGCGAGTTTGCGGTCGGCCGGTCGAAGCCGAGCGCGGCGGCGGTGGCGAAACGGTCGATGGGGAACGACGTGCCGGCGAGGGCGGCGGCGCCGAGCGGGCATTCGTTGAGGCGGGCGCGGGCATCCTGGAACCGGCCGCGGTCGCGTCCGATCATCTCGACATAGGCCATCAGGTGGTGGCCGAAGGTCACCGGCTGGGCCGTCTGGAGATGGGTGAAGCCCGGCATCACCGTGGCGGCGTGGGCCTCGGCCTTGTCGAGGAGGGCGACCTGCAGGTCGGCGAGCGCGGCATCGAGATCGTCGATGGTGTCGCGCACCCAGAGGCGGAAATCGGTCGCCACCTGGTCGTTGCGCGAGCGGGCGGTGTGGAGCCGGCCGGCGGCCGGGCCGATCATATCGGCGAGGCGCTTCTCCACGTTCATGTGGATGTCTTCAAGCTCGCGGGAGAACGCGAACGCGCCCGAATCGATCTCCGCGCGGACCGCATCCAGACCCTCGTCGATGCGCCTGGCATCATCCGCCGCGATGATGCCCTGTTTGGCGAGCATGGCGACGTGGGCCTTGGAACCGGCGATGTCCTGCCGGTATAGGGTCTTGTCGAAATCGATCGAGGCGTTGATTTCCGCCATGATGGCGTCCGGGCCGGTGGCGAAGCGCCCGCCCCACATGCGGTTGCTCATTGCGTGGCATCCTCGATCTGTGCGAACCCGGGTCCGGTCAATCTATCCTGCGGAGCGAGGCTGTCATGACGGACGAAAGCGGGACCAGGAAGGCGGTAACGCACCGGCGTCGCGCCGGCATCGTCGCCGGGGTGGCGGCAGCGGGCATCGCCGCCGGGCTCGTGGCGGTATACGGGATGAACATGGCCGGTGGCAACGCAGTGCCGGCGGAATGCACCCGATCGGCCGCCGTTTCGCGCGCGCTCGCGCCGTTCGCCAAGGGCGACGTCGCCGCGTTCATCACCTCCGGCGAGCCGGTCGACGCGGGCGGGCTGACCTTCCGCGGCCCAGACGGCACGCCGACGACCCTGAAGGCCGTGCTCGGCGACGTGCCGGGCCGCATCGCCCTCGTCAATCTCTGGGCGACGTGGTGCGTGCCGTGCCGGGAGGAAATGCCGGCGCTCGACCGGCTGGAGGCGGCGCACGGCTCCGACCGGTTCGAGGTGGTGGCGGTCAATGTCGACACCCGCGACGACGGCCGCGCCGGGCGCTTCCTGAAGGAGGAGAACATCTCCGCCCTCAAGCTCTATTCCGATCCGACGATGAAGGTGTTCAACGACCTGAAGTCGCGCGGCCACGCGGTGGGGCTGCCGACGACGGTGCTGGTCGATTCGTCCGGCTGCACCCTCGGCGTGATGCACGGGCCGGCGGAATGGGACAGCCCGGACGCCGTCGGCCTGATCGGCGAGGCCCTGGCGCAGACGGCGCCGAAGGCGGCCGGGGCGTCCTGACGACGGCTCCCGGCTTCGTCTTGCGGCGGCGGGATGCGCCGCCGGCGCGGTTCAGCGCGTCGGGACGGGCTTCTCGCCGCGATAGTCGTAGAAGCCGCGGTGGGTCTTGCGGCCGAGCCAGCCGGCCTCGACATATTTCACCAGCAGCGGACAGGGGCGGTACTTGGAATCGGCCAGCCCCTCGTGCAGCACCTGCATGATCGACAGGCAGGTATCGAGGCCGATGAAGTCGGCGAGCTGCAGCGGCCCCATCGGATGGTTGGCGCCGAGCCGCATGGCGGTGTCGATGGCCTCCACCGTGCCCACGCCCTCGTAGAGCGTGTAGATCGCCTCGTTGATCATCGGCAGCAGGATGCGGTTGACCATGAAGGCCGGGAAGTCCTCGGCCACCGCCGCGGTCTTGCCGAGCCGCTTCACGAACAGCTTGGCGGTCTCGAAGGTCTCGTCCTCGGTGGCGATGCCGCGCACCAGCTCGACCAGTTCCATGATCGGAACCGGGTTCATGAAGTGGATGCCGATGAAGCGCTCCGGCCGGTCGGTGGCCGCGGCGAGCCGGGTGATCGAGATCGACGAGGTGTTGGTGGCCAGCATCGCCTCGGGCTTCAGCACCGGGGAGACCTGGCTGAAGATCTTGCGCTTGACCTGCTCGTTCTCGGTGGCGGATTCGATGATGAGGTCGACGTCGGCGAGCGCGTCGAGATTCTCCGCCGGGCGGATGCGCGAGAGCGCCTCGCGGCGGGCCTCCTCGGTGATCAGGCCCTTGGAGACCTGCCGGTTCATGTTGCCGGTGATGGTGGCGAGCCCGGACTGGATGCGCTCGGTCGAGACGTCGTAGATCATGACGTCGTAGCCGTTGAGCGCGCAGACATGCACGATGCCGCTGCCCATCTGCCCGGCACCGATGATGCCGATGGTCTTCAGTTCTTCCGCCATCGTCTGCTTTTCCACCATGGTCCGCGTCGCCTCGCACCCGTTGTCCCGAGGTCTGCTCCGGGCGCGCCGGGTGCGGGCTCTAGCCGGTCGCCGGCCTTTGGATCGGTCGCGCGAACGGTAGCGTCGCGCGGCGAGCGGTGTCAACGCGGCCCGCCGCCGGGCCGCGCCTCAAGTCCTTGTCGCGCCTGGAATCCACAATATGTCGCGGGTGCCGTCGGCATTGGCGAGGCGGCCGGCGACGAAGAGATAATCCGACAGCCGGTTGACGTAGCGCACCGCCGCGTCGCCGACCGGCTCGCGCGCCGCCAGCGCCACGATCTCGCGCTCGGCGCGGCGGCACACCGTGCGGGCGAGGTGAAGGTGGGCGGCGAGCGGCGAGCCGCCGGGCAGGATGAACGAGCGCAGCGGCGAAAGCCGTTCGTTGCAGCAATCGATCTCGGCTTCGAGGCGCGCGACCTGGGCGTCGACGATCCTGAGCGCCGGCCCGCGCCGCGAGGGCGGGGCGTCTTCCGGCGGCTCCGGGGTGGCAAGGTCGGCGCCGAGATCGAACAGCTCGTTCTGGATGCGGCCGAGCGCGGCATCAAGATCGGGCTCCGCGCCGGACGACAGCCGGGCGAGACCGATGCAGGCGTTGAGTTCGTCCACCGTGCCGAACGCGGCGACGCGCAGGTCCGCCTTGGAGCGGCGCTCGCCGTTGGCGAGCCCGGTCGAGCCGTCGTCGCCGGTGCGGGTATAGATGCGGTTGAGTGCGACCATGGGGCCTCGTGAAGGAGGTCGGAAAGCGCGCTAGTGGCGCGCGAGCAGGAACGTCATCAGGATGATGACAATGGCGACGAGCTGCAGGATGACCCTGAGCCGCATCAGCCGCTGCGACAGGACCGGGCTGCCGCCGCGCACCATGTTGGCGAGCCCGAGGACGAGCACGATCGCCACCGCGGCGACCGCGAACGGCACGAGGGCGTGAAAGGTGCCTTCCATGGCTCATCCTCCCTGAAGTGCTCCGGCGCTCTGCGGCGCCTTTTGCGGCCGGACGCCGCCCGGCCGGTCGTGTCGCGGCAGGGGCGGGCGTCAGATCGCCTCGCCGCGCATCAGCCGGGGCAGTGTGCCGCCGACGCCGGCAGCCTCGCGGATGAAGCGCCGCTTCAGGCCGGGCAGGCGGTCGACGATGCCGAGGCCGATGTCGCGGGCGACACGGAGCGGATTGATGTCGGTCCGGAACAGCCGGTTCAGGCCGTCGGTGACGAGGCCCATCTCCACGGTGTCGAACCGGCGCCAGCTCTGGTAGCGCGCCAGCACGTCGGCGGCGCCGGGATCGAGCCCGAGACGCCGGGCCTCGACGACGACCTCGGCCAGCGCCGCGACATCGCGGAAGCCCATGTTGAGGCCCTGCCCGGCGATGGGGTGGATGCCGTGGGCGGCATCGCCGACGAGCGCGAACCGGTCGGCGACGAAGCTGCGGACCAGGGTGAGCCCGAGCGGATGGGCGCGGCGCGGACCGTCGACGGTGACCGCGCCGAGCGCGCCGCCGAAACGGCGCTCCAGCTCGATCTCGAAGGTGAAGTCCTCGAGGCTCATCAGCCGCTCGGCTTCCTCGGTGCGTTCGGTCCAGACGAGCGAGGAGCGGTTGCCGGTGAGCGGCAGGATGGCGAACGGCCCGCTCGGCAGGAAATGCTCCACCGCGCGCCCCTCGTGGGGCCGCTCGTGGGCGACCGTGACCACGATCGCGGTCTGCTGGTAGTCGCTGTGGACGACGCCGATGCCGGCAAGCCCGCGCAGGCGCGAGCGGACTCCGTCCGCCGCCACCAGAAGCCGCGCGCGACGTTCGCCGCCCGAGCCGAGGCGGATGGTGATGCCCGCGCCGTCGGCCTCGAAGGCCGAGACGGTTTCGGGCGCGAGGATCTCGACGCCGGACTCCACTGCCGCGTCGGCGATCGCCGCGGAGAGGGCGCCGGCCGGCACCATGTGCACGAACGGCTCGCCGGGCTCGAGCTCGCCGTCGAACGACAGGAACACCGGGCGGACGACATCGCGCAGGCGGCTGTCGGTGACCACCATTTCCTGCACCGGCTGGGCGAGCGCCTCAACGCGGTGCCAGACGCCGAGGCGGGTCAGCATCCGGCGGGCCGCGGCGGCGATGGCGAGCGCGCGCTCGTCGGAGGGGCCGCGCTGGT
>JAEZMP010000466.1 GCA_023442215.1 Pseudomonadota bacterium | reverse complement strand
ACCACGATGATGGCGAGCACCGCGCCCTCGATCAGGGTCTGCATCGCCGAATGGTAGTTGCCGAAGGTGTAGGCGACGGAATCGTCGATCAGCGTATAGCCGACATCGGGATGCTCGGCCGACAGTTCCGCCAGCGCGGTCTCGACCACGTTGGCGACGTCGACGTCGCTCGCGCCCTTGGACCGGTAGACGCTGAATGAGACCACCGGCGTCGTGCCGCCGAGGCGGGCGAACGAGCGGGGTTCCTGGAAGGCGTCGGAAACGGTGCCGAGCTCGGACAGCCGCACGCCGCGGCCGTCCGGCAGGTTGATCATCGTCTTGCCGAGGTCCTCCACCGTGCGCGCGCCGGCGAGCGTGCGGACGGACTGCTCCTGTCCGCCCACCTCGGCGCGGCCGCCGGCGAGGTCCACGTTGGTGGCGCGCAGCCGCGCGGAGATCTCGCCCGCGGTGACGCCGAGCGCCATCAGCCGGTCGGGATCGATCGAGACGCGCACCTCCCGCTCAACGCCGCCGACACGCTCGACGCGCCCGACGCCGGGCAGGCCCTGGAGCTTGCGCTTGACGACGTCGTCCACGAACCAAGACAGTTGCTCCAGCGTCATGCCGGGGGCGGTGGCGGCGAAGGTCTGGATCGCCTGTCCCTCGACGTCGATGGTCTGCACCAGCGGCTCGTCGATGTCGCGCGGCAACTCCATGCGGATCTTGGTGACGGCGTCCTTGGTGTCGTTGAGCGCGCGGATCGGGTCGATTTCCAGCCGGAACTCGATGGTCGTCTGCGACTGGCCGTCCGTGACGGTGGAGGTGACGTGCTTGACGCCGTTCAGGCCGGCGACCGCATCCTCGACCTTGCGGGTGACTTGGGTTTCAAGCTCGGACGGGGCGGCGCCGGCCTGGGTGATCGTGATCGCGACCACCGGAACGTCGATGTTCGGAAACCGCGTCACCGGCAGCGTCTGGAACGAGAAGATGCCGAGCAGCATCAGCACCGCGAACAGAACGATCGACGGGACCGGCTTGCGGATCGACCAGGCGGAGACGTTGATGGCCATGGCTGGGGTCCGTCGCTCAGTTGCTCGGGGCGGGCATCGGCGTCACGTGGTCGCCGTTGCGCAGAAACGTGCCGGAGATGGAGACGAGCTGTTCGCCGGGCTTGAGGCCGGAATCGATTTCCGCCTTCCCGTCCGAGACGAGCCCGATCTCCACCGGGCGGGTCTCGACGATGCCGTCCTTCACCACCTGCACCTTGGGGCCCGAGGGCGTGTAGAGCACCGCCGACAGCGGCACGATCACGCCGTCGCGCCGGGCCGTCTCGATATCGGCGCGGGCGAAGGCGCCGACCTTCAGGGCCGGATCGTCGGGAATGTCGATGCGCACCTGACCGAGCCGGCTGCGGTCGTTCACCTCCGGTGAGATCAGCCGCACATCTCCTTCCAGCGGCTTGTCGAAACCGGCGGCCAGCACGCTCGCCCGGTCGCCGACCTTGAGCTTGGTGATCACGGTCTCGGCGACATCGGCCGCAAGCTCGATGTCGCTGTTTTCCATGATCAGGAACAGCGGTCCGGCGGAGGCCGAGACGACGCGGCCGACGGTGATGTCGCGGCGGCTGATGGTGCCGTCCGCGGTCGCCTTGATCTCGGTGCGGGCGAGGCGGATGCGGGCGTCGAGCAACTGGGCTTCGGCGAGCGCCTTGTCGGCGCGGGCTGCGCCCAGGGCCTCCTCCGCCGCGCCGAGGCGGGCGGCGGCGACGTCGACGTCCGATTTGCGCTGGTCGTAGGCTTCCTTGGAGGCGACGCCGGACTTCGCGAGCTGACTGGTGCGGTCGAAGATGCGCTTGGCCTGGTCGAGCGTCGCCTTCGCCTCCGTCACCTGGCTTTCCGCCTGCGCGATCGCGGCGGCGGCGCGGGCGACCTGGGCCGTGGTCTGGGCAATGGATGCCTTGGTGGTGTCCTGGGAAAGCCGGGCGAGCACCTGACCGGTGCGGACCCGGTCGCCGGCCTCGACCAGCACCTCGGTGACGGCGAGCCCGTCGATCTCGGCCGTGACCTGGACCTCCTCGCGCGGGCGCAGGCTGCCGGTCACCACCACATGTTCCACCAGCGTGCCCGCGACGGCCGGCACGACCGTGATGGAGGGCGGCTTCGGCCCGGCGGAAGCGGCGGGCGGATGATCCGCCGCGGTGCCTTCGGCCGCGGCGGCCTGCACCGTCATCGCGGTGGCGGAGGCGATGAAGCCGGTCGCGAACAGCGCCACGGCCGTCGCGACACCCGTGCGGCGCCGGGCAGACTTCGCGGAAGGGAATGCTGTGGCGTCGGCCTTCATCGTGATTGAACCTCGGAGAGAACGGGAGAAACCGGTGGGACGGGTTCGATGGCGCCGGGAGTGGAAGCGGCCGCCATCACCTGGGCGTCGTGGCAGTTCGCCGGGAGTGCGGAGCATCCGGTCCCGGACGCGGCGACGAGCGCTTGCCTGTGGGCGCGCAGATAGTCGAGCGCCGCCGTCTTGCAGGCGATGCCATAGTTGACGGCCCATTGCGCGGGCGGGCTCTTGCCCTTGAGCGCCAGTGCCGCCAGGTGGGCGATCTCCTCATCGAGCTGCGCGCAGCGCCGGTCGAGCGCGGCGGCGACGACATCGGGCGGCAGCGCCTCGGCGCAGATCGCGACCAGAAGAAATTCGGAGCGGTAGGTGTCCGGCGCCATCGGTGCGGAGAGCGCGGTGAGCAGTTCGGCCCGCCCGCTTTCGGTGATGGAATAGACCTTGCGCGGCGGCTTGCCCGGCTGCGGCTCGATCCGCGCCGTCACGAGGCCCTCCGTCTCCATGCGCGCCAGCGCCGGATAGATCGCCCCGAAACTCGCATCGATGAAATGGCTCAGGCTGCCTTCAGCGGACAGCTTGCGGATCTCGTAGCCGGGCGCGTCCTTGAAATGCAGGATCGCGAGGCAGACGGTGCGAACGTTCATGCGGCGCGCAATCCCTGTAAAGGACGGAGGTCGAAGCCCGAGCCTGTCGAACCGGGATATATCGGTCGAGCATATGCCCGTCCGATATAAAGCCCGTTGCTGCAATGCGCAATGGCGGGTTGTACGATTCGGCCGGCCGGCTGGATCGTCGGACCGCGACGTGCTCTCGCGCGCATCCGGTCGAGATCGGGAAAACGTTTCAGGCGGCCGGCTTGCCGGACAGCCGGGCGAGGACGATGACGGGCAGCAGCCCGAACAGCACGAT
>JAEZMP010000418.1 GCA_023442215.1 Pseudomonadota bacterium | reverse complement strand
TCGGCCGGCCGTCGAGGGCGGTGTTGGGGTTGGCGAGCCAGCGCGCCGCGACCGTCTCGTCGCCGCCGACGATGGCATCGAGCGACCGGAACAGCCGCACGAACAGCACCGCCAGTTCGAACGGCTTGGTGCCGGGAGAAAGCCCGAACGCCTCGCGCCTCATGCGCGATACCGTCGCCTCGCTCACGCCGATGATCGCGGCGAGCACGCGGGCGCTGACGCCGAGCCGGTCGGCCGCCCGAAGCACGGCCCTTGTGACGACGGCGCCGGCCTCGGCGCGCGCGGCGGGGGCAGAGAGAAGGGCTGTCATGGCGACTCCTTTCTTCAGAAAGAATAGTATAGCTGATATTCTAGAGAAAGTCCCCTTCGCGAAAATCGCATCCCGCCGCGCCGAACCAAGCGGACAGGCGCCGGAGGCGGCGGCGTTGCCGGCGAGGCCGGAGCCCCGGCGCGCGCGAAAAGCCGGGGTGAGATGTGCGCGGCCACCGCCACGCCCCCTCGCCCCGCGTCACCGCATCAGCGGCGCGCTGCGGTCAGGCGGTGAAACCGCCGCTCACGTCGATGACGGCGCCGGTGATGTAGCCGGCATCGGGGCCGGCGAGGAAGACGATGGTCGCCGCCACCTCCTCCAGCCGCGCGAAGCGGCGGATCGCGAGCGAATCCATCACGACGGGCGGCAGGTTGTCCTTCGAGGCGGCGGCCATGTCGGTGTCCATCAGGCCCGGCTGCACCACGTTGACGGTGATGCCGCGGGGCCCGAGATCGCGCGCCGCGCCCATGGTGTAGCCGACGATGGCGGCCTTGGTGGCGGCATAGTCCGTCGTCAGCGGGAACGCCACGCGGGTGCCGAGCCCGGAGCCGACCGAGATGATGCGGCCGCCCTCCGGCAGCACCCGCACGGCGGCGCGGATGTTGGCGATGACGCCGGCGGTGTTCACCGCCCACTGCCGGTCCATAGCGGCGTTGTCGATCGCCGGATCGTCGATGGTGTGGCCCTGCACCGCGACGCCGGCATTGTTGACGAGAATGTCGAGCCGGCCGAACGTGTCCACGACCTCGCGCACCAGCGGTTCGGCGCCCGCCGGATCGCCCTGGTCCGCCCGGATCGCGGCGGCGCGCACGCCCCGCGCCTTGAGATCGGCGACGACCGCCGCCGCCTTTTCCGCCGAGGCGACGTAGCTGATCGCCACATCCGCGCCGGCGTCGGCGAGGGCCACGGCCGTCGCCGCGCCGAGGCCGCGCGAGCCGCCGGTGACGAGGGCAACCTTGCCCGCGAGTGTTCTGCTCATCTGAAACTCCATGAAGGGTGGCCGTCGAGGTCGTTCCGCGCGCCGCGGCGGCACGCGCCGACGGATGCGGAATGGGATCGCCGCCCGGAAGACGCCGCGGGCAAGGCGCGGTGGGCGGGTCAGATTCGATACCGTCCGTTACAATAACGATCGTTACTTTACATGGACGGCGTGCGTCAATCGTTTTATAACGAGCGGTATCGAAACGAGGCCGCGATGGGACGACACCGGGAATTCGACGTGGACCAGGCGCTGGATGCGGCGCTGTGCGTGTTCTGGCGCAAGGGCTACGAGGGCGCCTCGTTCGAGGACCTGACGCAGGCAACGGGCGTCGCGCGCCCCGGTCTCTATGCCGCCTTCGGCAACAAGGAGGCGCTGTTTCGCCGCGCGGTGGCGCGCTACGACGCCAAATACATGGCCTTCATGCACGAGGCGCTGGACGAGCCGGACAGCCGCGCCGTGGTCCGGCGCATTCTCGTCGGCTCGGCGGAGGTGCAGACCATGCACGCGCACGCCCGCGGCTGCCTCGGCATCAACGGCGCGCTCGCGTGCTCGGACGAAACCGAATCCATCCGCCAGGAACTGGTCCGGCGCCGCGTCGCCGCCGAGGCCGATCTGAAGGCACGGCTGGAGCGCGCGCGCGCCGAGGGTGAACTGGCCTCCGGCGCCGATTGCGCGGCGCTGGCGCGCTTCGTCATGACGGTGGCGCAGGGCATGGCGATCCAGGCCAAGGCCGGCGCGACGCGCGCCGACCTCATCGCCGTCATCGACCACGTCCTCGCGACCTGGCCCCCGGCGACCTCGGGCGACGGAAGCTGACCGAGCGCCAACATTGGCCTGCGATTTCTGAGGGCCAGAGCTCAAGCAGGCCCATCTGCCCGATCACATTGGGAGGATAAAACGGCCGGGATGGCGTGCTGCCCCACCATCCTCCCCCGCGCATTTCGATCGCGACAGCACGCTTGCTGACCGGAGGTTGACCGTTGCCGCCAACATAGTTGCATCCCGACGAAAGCACAATGATAGGAGGCGCTATGTCCGCTTTCCGAGAGAGAGGGGAAATGAAGGCGCCTGGAAGGTCGTCACCCCTCCGCGGGAGCATGCCCGGCATTACGCGCGATCTCCGACCGCTATGGCTCAGACGCCTCGGCCAATATACCCCCCGCGAGAGGAGAAATCGAGGACAGGCATAAGCCTGGAATATCGGATCGACGACACAATGCTGCGGGCCGCATGGCGCCAGCTACGAAACGGCAAGGAGGCTGGGTCGGGAGGGGATATGTGGCGCCCGGAGGGTCGCCACCCCCCCTCGGAGTTGGCCCGGCAATGCGAACAGCTCGCGCTGTTATGGCTCGGGCGCCAGCGTCAGTATCAGCGCGGCGAGGGGAAAAATCCATGGCGGTTGGCCTGCGATTTCTGAACTGCTAAACCCGAGCACGCGACGTTCACGCGCCAGGATCTGTTGCGGTTGGCCTGCGATTTCTGAACTGCTAAAC
>JAEZMP010000388.1 GCA_023442215.1 Pseudomonadota bacterium | reverse complement strand
GCCGAACCCTTGCCGACGTCGCCGTAGCCGCAGACGAGGGCGACCTTGCCGGCCATCATCACGTCGGTGCCGCGGCGGATGGCGTCCACCAGGCTCTCGCGGCAGCCGTACTTGTTGTCGAACTTCGACTTCGTCACGGAATCGTTGACGTTGATCGCCGGGAAGGGCAGCTCGCCCTTCTTCTGCAGCTCATAGAGGCGATGCACGCCCGTGGTGGTCTCCTCGGAGACGCCGCGGATGTTGGCCTTCACCTTCGAGTACCAGCCGGGATTGGTCGCGAGCCGGCGCTTGATGGTGGCGAAGAAGATCTCTTCTTCCTCGTTCGACGGATTGTCGAGCACCGAGGGATCGGTCTCGGCCTTGGAGCCGATCAGGACGAGCATGGTGGCATCGCCGCCGTCGTCCAGGATCATGTTGGCGGTCTGGCCGTTGCCCCAGTCGAACAGGCGGTCGGTGTAGGACCAGTACTCCTCCAGCGTCTCGCCCTTCACGGCGAACACCGGAATGCCGCGCGCGGCGATGGCGGCGGCGGCGTGGTCCTGGGTCGAGAAGATGTTGCACGAGGCCCAGCGCACTTCGGCGCCGAGCTCGACCAGCGTCTCGATCAGCGCGGCGGTCTGGATTGTCATGTGCAGGGAGCCGGCGATGCGGGCGCCCTTGAGCGGCTTCGACGGACCGTATTCGGCGCGCGTCGCCATCAGGCCGGGCATCTCGGTCTCGGCGATGTCGAGTTCGGTGCGGCCCCACTCGGCGAGCGAGATGTCCTTGACGACGTAGTCGGTGAAAGCGGTCATGCGGAAAGCTCCCGGATCGCGGAAAGTCGAAGTCGGCGCGCCCGGCGGAGCACGCGATGCGGCCCGCCGGGCACAGCCCGGTCTGCGCCCCTTATAGGGCGACGGCCGCAACCGATCAATAAGGATATAAGGATTTCTTTATATGATGTGCCGGCTTGCTGTCGCGACTGCATTCCCTGGGAAGCGGGGCGGGCGCGAACGGCATTCCGGATCCGGGCGGATGCGGGGAACGTGCATCGTCCGGCTCGCCCACCGATCCGTCAGGCCCTCGAGGACCCGAGGGCTGTGCGCAGGGTTTCGACCAGCGCATCGCGCTTCGTCGCGTCCCAGGGGGCGGCGGGATGGCGGCCCCAGATCGGGCCGGGCCACGCAGGGTCGCCCTCGAACCGGGCGACGACATGGACGTGAAGCTGCGCCACGACATTGCCGAGGGCGCCGACATTGAGCTTGTGGCAGCGTGTGGCATCGCGCAGCGCCGCCGAGGCGGCAGCGATCTCGTCCATCAGCGCGAGCCGGTCATCACGGTCGAGATCGACGATCTCGACGGCGCCCGGCCGCATCGGCACGAGGAGGATCCAGGGATAGTTGCCGTCACGCGAGAGCAGGACCCGGCAGAGCGCGAGGTCGGTCACGAAGACGGTATCGGCCGCGAGGCGCGGATCGAGCTGGAACGAGGGGTCCGGCATGGCCCGGCTTTCGGCGGAACGGGCAAGGCGCCGCGTTCGGGACGGGAGCGGCCGCAGGCTGCGGCCGCGTTTGTCGGTGTGATGCGGTGTCGGTCGCGCGCCTCAGGCGGCGAGGTCGGTCACGACGTTCAGCCGGGCAGCGAGCGCGTCGGCGGCGATCGAGATGATGTCGCCGTCCGGATCGGTCCACTGCACGCCGCGGCCGTCGGCCGAGACGGAAACCTTCGCGAAGGCAGTCTGCCGCGAGAGGAAGGCGAACACGCCGCCGCGGGCGATGATGCCCTTCAGGTCGACGAGGCCGCTGGTGCCATCGGCCCAACGCACCTGAAGAACACCGTGACGCACCACGTCGGCCGACGCAATACGAAGACCTTCAGTCATGGAACTCTACCTTTGACCTGGGGGTCAATCTCCCCGGCCGGCTCTCAAGCACCCAAATCCTGGTGACATTATGGCCGGGCGGGTGCGTGCCCGTTCATAAGCACTCCAACAATCCCGCGATCCCATTCGGCCACAGGAGAGTTGAAACATCGTTGACGGCGCGAGCTTGTGCCAGCGGCCCGAAAACAGATCAACCCCGGAAACCGGGGTTGAGCCATGCCGTCACAGATGGAAGCGGAGCCGTGTCGCGGCAGCAACAAGGGCCGGCATGGCCGGCCCCCGCGATGCTCGAAGGCTCGGGATGCTCAGAGGTCGAGCACGAGGCGCTGCGGGTCCTCGATGGCTTCCTTCACCCGCACCAGGAAGGTCACGGCTTCCTTGCCGTCGACGATGCGGTGGTCGTAGGACAGCGCGAGATACATCATCGGCCGGATCACGATCTGGCCGCCGCGCACCACCGGCCGCTCCTCAATGCGGTGCATGCCGAGAATGCCCGACTGCGGCGCGTTGAGGATCGGGGTCGACATCAGCGAGCCGTACACGCCGCCGTTGGAGATGGTGAAGGTGCCGCCCTGCATCTCGTCGATGCCGAGCTTGCCGTCGCGGGCGCGCTTGCCGAAATCGTTGATCTTCTTCTCGATGCCGGCGATCGAGAGCTCGTCGGCATCCCGGACGACCGGGACGACGAGGCCCTTCTCGGTGCCGACGGCGACGCCGATGTGGTAGAAGTTCTTGTAGACGAGATCGGTGCCGTCGATTTCGGCGTTGACCGCCGGCACGTCGCGCAGCGCCTGGATCACGGCCTTCACGAAGAAGCCCATGAAGCCGATGCGCACGCCGTGCTTCTTCTCGAACAGATCCTTGTAGGTCTTGCGCAGTTCCATCACCGCGCTCATGTCGACGTCGTTGAACGTCGTCAGCATGGCGGCGTTCGCCTGGGCGTCCTTCAGGCGGCGCGCGATGGTCTGCCGCAGCTTGGTCATGCGCACGCGCTCCTCGCGCGACGCGTCGTCCGGAGCCGACGGCGCGCGGACCTGCACCGGCGGAGCGGGGGCTGCCGCGGGAGCAGGGTTCGCGATCGCGGCCAGCATGTCGCCCTTGGT
>JAEZMP010000386.1 GCA_023442215.1 Pseudomonadota bacterium | reverse complement strand
GCGCATCGCCTATCCGCCTGACGGTGCGCGGGTGGTGCTGGACGATCTCGACGGCCGGCGCCAGCAACTCGCGTGGTCGGTCGAGGGGACCTCGTCGCCGCTCACCCTGTTCCTCGACGGTCGCCCGATATCCGTTCCGGCCCACAGCCGCGCGGGAAGCATCGACGTGCCGGCGCGGGGCTTCGTGCGCCTGACGGCGGTCGATGCCGGCGGCGCGGCGGACAGCGTCACCGTGTTCGTCGAATGAGCGGCTGTCGCGCAAGTTTCACAATCGGTTGAAAATCGCGGTGCGATCGGCACAATCGCGCCCGGCATGCCGGGACGGAAGCCGCGCCGGCAGGCGCCAACGATAAAGGTTGCGCTCCACGTGGAGCGTTCGGCAGGATTCGGGAGACTGCTTCATGGCAGGCCGACGCGGTGAAGGCCCGGTTGCGATCGTGACCGGCGGGGCGAGCGGCATCGGACTTGCCACCGTGCGGCGGCTGATCGACGACGGCTGGCGGGTCGCCGTTTTCGACGGCGACGAGGACCTGATCGACGACTCGCTCGACGCCATGGCTGATGCCGGCGAGCGTCTGATCGGCGAACCGATCGACATCTCCGACGACTTCGCCGTGTCGCAGGCGATCGAGCGCATCAGCGACGAATGGGGCGACATCTACGGCCTCGTCAACGCCAGCAGCCTGTCGCTCGACGAGAATTTCGAGGATCTGGAGGTCGCGACCTTCCGCCAGGTGCTGGAGGTCGATGTGGTCGGGGCATTCGCAGTCTCTCAGGCCGCTTCAGCGCACATGGTGGAAGGGTCATCCATCGTCAACGTCGCCTCGGCGGCGGCGTTTCGCGGCTCCATCGGCCAGGTCGCCGCCGCGGCGGCGCACGGCGCGATCACGGCCCTGACCCGCTCGATGGCGGTCGCGCTCGCCCCGGTCGGCATCCGCGTCAACGCGGTCGCACCGGGTCCCGTCGAAAGCCCGCTCGTCGCACGCACCCACGGCGCGTCGATGCGCTCGGCGTGGCTGGCCCACCTGCCGCAGCGCCGCTACGGCCTGCCCGACGAGATCGCGGGACCGATCGCCTTCCTGTTGTCGGAGGAGGCGAGCTTCATCACCGGTGAGGTGCTCGCCGTCGACGGGGGCTTCGCGGCCGGCGGGTTGCTGCGCACCGTTCCGCTCGGCGGACGCTGACGACCGGGGCCTTGCGGCGGCGCGAGGCGGGGTCTAATCCAGCGCAGCAGCCTCACGGGCAGTCCCCTCGCGGGCAGCACCAACTTGGAAAGAACCATGACGACCGCCGCCTCGTCGCCGTCTCTCGTCGTTGAAGTCACCCGCGGTCCGCTGGTTGAAAGCCGCCATGCGGGCATTCTGGCGGTGTCGGATTCCGCGGGGCGTCTCGTGGTTTCCGCGGGCGATGTCGGGCGGGCGGTGTTTCCGCGCTCGTCGGCGAAGCTGATCCAGGCACTGCCGCTGGTCGAGACCGGCGCAGCCGATACGCTCGGCCTCACCGTCGAGGAACTCGCCATCGCCGGCGCATCCCACAACGGCGAAGATGCCCACGTCGCCACAGCGCTTTCCATGCTGCGCAAGGCCGGGCTCGACGGCACCGCGCTCGAATGCGGCTGCCAGTGGCCGGAACGCGGCGCCGATGTCGCGCGCCTCAACCGCGCCGGCGAAACCCCGACCGCGCTTCACAACAACTGCTCCGGCAAGCATGCGGGCTTCCTGTGCGTGGCCTGCCAGCTCGGCGTCGCGCCGGCGGGCTATGTGGAAGCCGACCATCCGGTCCAGCGCGAGGTGACGGCGGTGCTGTCAGCGCTGACGGACACCGCGCTCGACGAGTCCATGATGGGCATCGACGGCTGCTCGATCCCGACCTACGCCATTCCCCTCGACCGGCTGGCGCGGGCATTCGCCCGGCTCGGCACCGGCATCGGCCTTGGAACCGCTCGCGCTGCCGCGGCCGCCCGGCTGCGCAAGGCGGCCACGGCAGCGCCGTTCATGGTGGCGGGCACCGGCCGGTTCTGCACCGAGGTGATGACGCGGTTCGGCGAGCGCGCCTATGTGAAGACAGGTGCCGAGGGTGTGTTCTGCGCCATCTTTCCGGAAACCGGCCTCGGCGTCGCCCTCAAGGTGGACGAGGGCGGCACCCGCGCCTCGGAGGCGCTGATGGCGGCCGTGCTGGAGCGGTTCGTCGCCCGCGACGACGAGGAGCGCGCATTCCTCTCGCGCTGGAGCCGCAAGACGCTGACGAACCGCCGCGACATCGCCGTCGGCGAGGTGCGCGTCGCGACCGCCAGCCGCTCGGCGCTTTCGGCCTGATCCCGGCGATGGCGCCCGCCCCGTTCCCCCATCGTCCCGCCATCGTGCCGGCCGCAGCCCTCGCCGCCGACGCAGCGACGCTCGACGCGGTCTGCCGCGTGCTCGCCGCCGGCGATCTCGTGGGTGTTCCGACAGAGACGGTCTACGGGCTCGCCGCCGATGCCACCAACCCCGCTGCCGTCGCGGGCATCTACCAGGCCAAGGGGCGGCCCGCCTTCAATCCCCTGATCGTGCACGAGGGCACCGTGGACGCCGCGATGCGCCACGGCGTGTTCGACGCCCGTGCCAGGCTGCTCGCGGAGGCGTTCTGGCCCGGCCCGCTGACGCTGGTGGTGCCGAAGCGCGCGGATGCGGCACTCGCATCCGCGGTCACGGCGGGGCTCGAGACCGTCGCCATCCGCGTTCCCCGGTCGGAAGCGGTCCGTCTCCTCACCGCCCGCCTCGGCCGGCCGGTGGCGGCGCCGAGCGCCAACCGCTCCGGCAGGGTGAGCCCGACCTCGGCGGAGGACGTTGTCGCGGAGCTCGGCGAGGCCGTTGCAGTCGTCATCGATGGCGGCCCGTGTGCCGTCGGCGTGGAATCGACCATCGTTGGGCTCGCGGGCGACCGCGCGGTTCTGCTGCGGCCAGGCGGGCTTGCCGCCGAGGCGATCGAGGCGGTGATCGGCGAGCCGCTGGTGCGGCCTTCGGCCGATCCCGCCCGCCCGCAGGCGCCCGGACAGCTCGCCTCGCACTATGCGCCCCGCGCCGCCGTGCGCCTCGATGCCACGAACGTCCGGACGGGCGAAGCCCTGCTCGCGTTCGGGCCGCAGCTGCCGGCCGATGCGGACAAGTCCGTCGCCACCTGCAATCTCAGTCCTTCGGGCGATGTGTCAGAAGCCGCCCGCAACCTCTTCTCGATGCTGCGAAAACTTGACGCCAGCGGCGCAAATGGCATTGCCGTGGTGCCGCTTCCGGCCGGCGGCCTCGGCGAAGCCCTTGCCGACCGCCTCGCCCGCGCCGCCGCGCCGCGACCCTGATTTCAGCCGGCCGCACCGTCGCATTCCCGGTCGGCTTCCGCCAAAGCGTGCTATGGTCCGCTCCCGCCGCGCCCCCCGATTGCGGCGCGGACCGTCATCAAAAGGGAACCGATCGTGCCGACGCAGGACGACAAAGCCGCAGCTGCGCCCCATGCCGACATTTCAGCACTGAGCTTCGAGGCAGCCCTGAGCGAACTCGAATCGATCGTCGATACCCTGGAGCGCGGCACCGTCGCGCTCGAACAGTCGATCGCGAGCTACGAGCGGGGCGAAGCCCTGAAAAAGCACTGCGAGGCGCTGTTGCGACGGGCGGAAATGCGGGTCGAGAAAATCCAGCTCGGCGCCGACGGCACGCCCGCGGGCCGGGCTCCGCTCGATCCCGACCAGGCCTGAACGACCACCGCATTCGCCGGCTGGCGGCAGCGGGACCAGAAAAAGGACGCCTCATGAGCGATGCCGACAAGCCGCGTCTCGTCGTGGCCGAGCCCAACCTCGCCCCCTCGGCCGGCGGCGGCATCGAACAGGTGATCGTGCCACGCACGCGCGATCTCGGCGGGTTCGCGGTGCGCCGCGCCCTGCCCGTCGCGGGACGGCGCATGGTCGGACCGTTCATCTTCCTCGACCAGATGGGGCCCGCCGAATTCCCGATCGGGGAAGGCGTGGACGTGCGGCCGCATCCGCATATCGGGCTTGCGACCGTCACCTACCTGTTCGACGGCGCCATCGACCACCGCGACAGCCTCGGCACGGTGCAGACCATCTATCCCGGCGACGTGAACTGGATGAGCGCGGGCCGCGGCATCACACACTCCGAACGCACCGGTCCTCAGGACCGCCTGCGCGGCGCGCGGCTTTCCGGCCTCCAGCTCTGGGTGGCGCTTCCCAAGGAACACGAGGACAGCGCACCGTTCTTCGCCCACCACGAGACCACCGACCTGCCGATCATCTCCGACGGCGGCGCGCGCGTCCGCCTGATCGCCGGCGAGGCCTACGG
>JAEZMP010000369.1 GCA_023442215.1 Pseudomonadota bacterium | reverse complement strand
GCGAGCAGGTCCTCGACGTCCATGTAGCGCTTCGGATGGCGGCTGCCGGGGCCGTTGGTGTGGGCAAGCTCGTCGACGAGGGCGAGTGCCGGCCGCCGGGCGAGGAGTGCGTCGAGGTCCATCTCCTCGAGGACGCGGCCCTTGTAGGCTTCGCGGCGGCGCGGAACGATCTCGAGCCCCTCGACCAGGCGGGCGGTCTCGGTGCGGCCGTGGGTTTCCACGATGCCGACCACGACATCCACCCCCGCCGCGAGCCGGGCGCAGCCGGACTGCAGCATCTCGTAGGTCTTGCCGACACCCGGCGCGGCGCCGAGGAAGATCTTCAGCCGCCCGCGGCCTTCCTTGCCGGCCGCCGCGAGCAGGGCCTCCGGCGAAGGGCGGCCGCGCTCCGCCCGCTCGTGGGCGCGGTCGGGCTGGCTGTCCGGTCTCTGGTCCTGCGGCATCTGTGGCGGCCCGGGCTCGTTCGGGCGGGCGGCGGTCCGATTTCTCGCCGCCCGCAATCCTTCATTTCAGTTCGCGGCGGCGCCGTCGAGGGCGAGATTGAGCGCCAGCACATTGACGCGCGGCTCGCCGATCAGGCCGAACAGCCGGCCTTCGGTGTGGGCGGCGACGAGTGCCGCGACCTGTTGTTCGGGCAGGCCGCGCGCGGCTGCGACCTGCGGCGCCTGGAACATCGCCGCCTCCGGCGAGATGTCGGGGTCGAGACCGCTCGCCGTGGTGGTGACGAGGTCGATCGGCACCGGCGCGTTGGGGTTCTCGGCCTTCAGCGCCGCCGCCTCGGTGCGGATGCGATCGATCAGGGCGGGGTTGGTGGGGCCGAGATTGGAGCCCATCGAGTTCGAGGCATTGTAGGGCTGCGGCACCGACTTCGAGGGATCGGCCGGGTCCGGACCCGTGGTGGCCGACGGCCGCCCGTGGAAATAGCGCGGCGTGGTGAAGTTCTGCCCGATTAGGGCCGAGCCGACCACGACGCCGTTTCGTTCGATCAGGCTGCCGTTGGCCTGGGACGGGAAGATCGCCTGCGCGAGCCCGGTCATCGCCAGCGGATAGAGGAGCCCGGTGATGATCGTGAGCGCCACGAGCATCGTCAGGGCGGGGCGGATGGACTTCATCATGGATCCGGTTCCTTCAGGCGAGGCCGAGGGCGGTGACGAGCATGTCGATCAGCTTGATGCCGATGAACGGAACGATCACGCCGCCGAGGCCATAGATCACGAGGTTGCGGCGCAGGAGTTCGGCCGCGCCGACCGCGCGGTAGCGCACGCCCTTCAGGGCGAGCGGGATCAGCGCGACGATGACGAGGGCGTTGAAGATGATCGCCGACAGGATCGCGCTCTCGGGAGTGGCGAGCCGCATCACGTTGAGCACGCCGAGATCGGGATAGAACGCCACGAACATCGCCGGGATGATGGCGAAGTACTTGGCGATGTCGTTGGCGATGGAGAACGTGGTGAGGGCGCCGCGCGTCATCAGCAGCTGCTTGCCGATGGCGACGATCTCGATGAGCTTGGTCGGGTCGGAATCGAGGTCCACCATGTTGCCGGCCTCGCGGGCGGCCACCGTGCCGGTGTTCATGGCGACGCCGACATCGGCCTGTGCGAGGGCGGGCGCATCGTTGGTGCCGTCGCCGCACATCGCGACGAGCTTGCCCTTGGCCTGCTCGGCGCGGATGAGCGCGAGCTTGTTCTCCGGCGTGGCCTCGGCAAGGAAGTCGTCGACGCCGGCCTCAGCCGCGATGGCCGCGGCGGTCATCGGGTTGTCGCCGGTGATCATCACCGTGCGGATGCCCATGCGGCGCAGTTCGGCGAAGCGCTCGCGGATGCCGCCCTTGACGATGTCCTTCAGTTCCACCACGCCGAGCAGCCGGCCGTCCTGCGCCACCGCGAGCGGCGTGCCGCCTGCCTTGGCGATGGTCGCGGCGATGGCCGAGACTTCCGCCGCCTGTTCGGCGCCCGCCGGCAGCCGGCCCGGCTCCGCCGCCGCGACATGCTTCAGCACGGCGTCGACGGCGCCCTTGCGGATCGAGGTGCCGTCGAAATCGACGCCGCTCATGCGCGTCTGCGCGGTGAACGGCACGAAGCTCATGGCGTGGCTCGCCACCTCGCGGCCACGCAGGCCGAACTTCTCCTTGGCAAGCACGACGATGGAGCGGCCCTCGGGCGTCTCGTCGGCGAGGGAGGCGAGCTGCGCCGCCTCGGCGAGCGCCTCGGGCCCAACGCCGCGCACCGGGTGGAACGCGGTCGCCTGGCGGTTGCCGAGTGTGATGGTGCCGGTCTTGTCGAGAAGCAGGGTATCAACGTCGCCCGCCGCCTCAACGGCGCGGCCGGACATGGCGAGCACGTTGAAGCGCACCAGCCTGTCCATGCCGGCGATGCCGATCGCCGACAGCAGCGCGCCGATGGTGGTCGGGATCAGCGTCACGAACAGCGCGACCAGCACCAGCACCGGGATCGAGCCGCCGGCATAGGCGGCGAAGCTCGGGATCGACGCCGTGGCGAACACGAAGATCAGCGTCATGCCCGCGAGCAGGATGTTGAGCGCGATCTCGTTCGGGGTCTTCTGGCGTTCCGCGCCCTCGACCAGCGCGATCATGCGGTCGAGGAAGGTTGATCCGGCAGCGGCCGTGATGCGGATGCGCAGCCGGTCGGACAGAACCTGCGTGCCGCCGGTCACGGCTGAGCGGTCGCCGCCGGATTCGCGGATCACCGGGGCGGATTCGCCGGTGATCGCGGCCTCATTCACCGAGGCGACGCCTTCGATCACCTCGCCGTCGGAGGGAATGATGTCGCCGGCGTCGACGATCACCACGTCGCCGACCTTGAGGCTGGTGCCGGGCACCAGCTCGAAGCGGCCGGGGTCGGCATCGGCGGACGGCAGCAGCTTCGCCTGCGTCTCGCTGCGGGTGCGGCGTAGGGCATCCGCCTGCGCCTTGCCCCGGCCCTCGGCCACGGCTTCGGCGAAGTTGGCGAACAGCACCGTGAACCAGAGCCAGAGATTGATCTGGAACGAGAACCCGAGATTGCCGCGCCCGGCGACGATATCGCGCACGAACAGCACGGTGGTGAGCAGGGACACCACGGCGACGACGAAGATCACCGGGTTCTTCGCCAGCGCCCGCGGATCGAGCTTGGCGAACGAGGCGCCGATCGCCGGCACCAGGATGCGGGGATCGAACAGGGAGGCGGTGCGGATCTCACTCATGAGAGACGTCCATGGAGCTTTCCGGGCCGGGATGGCCCATTCCGGCCGTGCCGGCGGCGAAGACCGCGCCCTCGGGGCGGTCGAGCCGGGAGGCTGCGTGCCGAACGCCGCCCGGGATATCGGGCAGCAGGTTGAGCGCGACGGCGATGGCGCAGGTGAACAGCACGAGCACCAGCGTCAGGCGCGCCATCATGATGGCGAGGGGAAGCGGCGGCAGGTCGGTGGGTGACAGCCGCCGGCCGCCAAGGCGGGCCCGTCCGCCACCGGCATGTCGGGCAGTGGTGGGGGCGAGGCGCTCGAAGCGCGGAAGCCTTGCGTCGGTTCGCATCGTTGGGGCCCTCGTCATCCGGGGAAGCCGAAGGTGCGGCCCGCCAGCATGGCGAGCTGCTCGACGATCGGGCCGACGGCGAGCGCCGGGAAGAAGGTCAGGCCGCCGACGACGACCACGGCTCCCGTCAGCAGGCCGACGAACAGCGGCCCGTCGGTCGGGAAGGTGCCGCTGGAGGCCGGAATGCGCTTCTTCGTCACCAGCGATCCGGCGATGGCGAGCGTCGGCACGATCATCAGGAACCGGCCGGCCAGCATCGCGATGGCGAGGGTGACGTTGTACCAGGGCGTGTTGCCGGTAAGCCCGCCGAACGCCGAGCCGTTGTTGGCCGCCGCCGAGGTATAGGCGTAGAGGATCTCGGAGAAACCGTGCGGTCCCGCATTGGCGATCGAGGAGACCGGCCCCGCCATGACCACCGCGATGGCGGTGAAAGTCAGCATCACGAGCGGCAGGCAGAGAATGGCGAGCATCGCCATCTTGACCTCCTTGGCTTCGATCTTCTTGCCGAGATATTCCGGCGTCCGGCCGACCATCAGCCCGGAGATGAAGATCGCGATGATCACGAACAGGAGGATGCCGTAGAGCCCCGCGCCGACGCCGCCGACGACGACTTCGCCGAGTTCCATATTGATGAGCGGGATCATGCCGCCGAGCGGCATCAGGCTGTCGTGCATGGCGTTGACCGCGCCGCACGACGCGGCCGTCGTCACCACCGCGAACAGCGCCGACAGCGCGACGCCGAACCGGACCTCCTTGCCCTCCATGTTGCCGCCGTCGATGCCGAGGGCGTGAACCAGCGGATTGCCGGCCGCTTCGGCCCAGTAGCAGACGGCGACGCCCGCGAGGAACAGGATGCCCATCGCGGCGAGGATCGCCCAGCCCTGGCGCTCGGAGCCGACCATGCGGCCGAACACGTTGGTGAGGCCCGCGCCGATCAGGAAGATCGAGACCATCTGCACCAGGTTCGACAGCGCGGTCGGATTCTCGAACGGGTGGGCGGCGTTGGCGTTGAAGAAGCCGCCGCCGTTGGTGCCGAGCATCTTGATGGCGACTTGGGATGCCACCGGACCGATGGCGATGATCTGCTTCGCGCCTTCGAGCGTAGTCGCTTCCACCGAGGGGCCGAACGTCTGGGGAATGCCCTGCCACACCAGGAACAGCGTGTAGACGACGCAGATCGGCAGCAGGACGTAGAGCGTCGCGCGGACGAGATCGGCCCAGAAATTGCCGATCGCCCCGGCGGAGGCACGGGCCAGACCGCGCACCAGCGCGACCGCGAGCACGATGCCGGTCGCGGCCGACAGGAAGTTCTGCACCCCGAGACCCGCCATCTGGGTCAGGTACGACATGGTGGTCTCGCCACCATAGTTCTGCCAGTTGGTGTTGGTGACGAAGCTCGCCGCGGTGTTGAAGGCGAGTTCCGGCGGCACGTCCGCTATGCCCATCGGATTGAGCGGCAGCGCCGCCTGGAAGCGCTGCAGGGCGTAGAGGGCAAGAAGGCCGAGCCCGTTGAACACCAGCATGGCGACGACGTAGGTCGTCCAGTGCTGTTCTTCCCGGGCATCGACGCCGGCAAGGCGATAGAGCCCGCGCTCGACCGGGGCGAGCGCGGGGGAGAGAAGCGTGCGGCGTCCTTCGAACACGGCGGTCATGTAGCCGCCGATGGGTCGCGTGAGCGCGACGACGAGGACGCAGAACAAGGCGATCTGCAGCCAGCCGTTCAGTGTCATGAGATCACTCGGAAGGTTCGCTCTCAGAACCGCTCGGGGCGGACGAGGGCGTAGGTCAGATAGACGAGCAGGAACAGCGTCACCGCCGCGCCGAGGCCGTAATCGAGAAGCATCGGGGCCTCCCTCACAGCCGGTCGCAGACGGCGACGTAGCCGATGGCGAGCGCGAACGAGGCGACCGCCAGCGCGATCATCGCGAAGTCGAGCATGGAATGGCGTCCTATGGCGTGCTGCCGGCGGCAGCGCTGCAACCGGCGGATCATCCGCCGTTCGCCATAGGGTTTCGATCCGGGCGCGCGGCCCGCCATATAGGAATCTCATAGGAATTCCGAAGGGCCGGGACCGCCTCCGGCCAGACGGAATTGTGCGGCCGGCCGAGTAACTGCGCCGGATTCAACGGCTTGGGTACAATCCGCCGTCCGGATCGGCTCGATGTGACCGCAACGGCCCCGGAGCAGTCGAAACGCCTCGAAATCGGTGGACGGGAGCGGCTGCGGGGTGCCAAATGCACCACTCCCCCTCCTTTTCCTCCGTGCCTGAAGAGCTGCCCCGATGCCTGCCGCGACCGAGCTGTCCTCCCCCTTCGTCATTCCGGCGCCTGCGGTGCCGACCCTCGAGGTCGAGGGCGGCGGGCTGTTTCCGGTTCGCCGGATCTATTGCGTCGGGCGCAACTATGCCGCCCATGCCCGCGAGATGGGACACGACCCGGAGCGCGAGGAGCCGTTCTTCTTCTCCAAGCCCGCCGACGCCGTGGTGCCGAACGGCGGCGACGTTCCCTATCCGCCGCGCACGAGCGACTATCACTACGAGGTCGAGCTGGTGGCGGCGCTGAAGGAAGGCGGCCGCGACATCCCGGTCACTGAGGCGCTCGACAAGGTGTTCGGCTATGCCGTCGGCCTCGACATGACCCGGCGCGACCTGCAGGCGATCGCCAAGAAGGCCGGCCGGCCGTGGGACCTCGCCAAGGGCTTCGATCACTCCGCGCCGTGCGGCCCGATCACGCCCGCGGCGAAGTTCGGCATCCCCGACAGGGGCGAGATCCGGCTCACCGTCGATTGCGGCACGCGGCAGAAGGGCGATCTCGCAGACATGATCTGGAGTGTGGCCGAGACCATTTCCTATCTGTCCGGCTTCGTCGAACTGAAGGCCGGCGACCTGATCTTCACCGGCACGCCGGATGGCGTCGGGGCCGTCGTCCCGGGCAACCGGCTCGTCGGCCACATCGACGGCCTTTCCGACCTGGTGGTCTGGGTGATCTGACCTCCGCGTGATCTGACCTCCGCCCGGTCGCGTTAACCTCGCGCTTACGCTGTTTGTCGGATAGTCTTCCGGCCGGGCCCGTTGCTTCGGTCGCTCGCCCGTGTCCCGCTGCCGTGCGCTCGCCAGGCCATGCGATCCCCGGATCGCGGGAGGGATCGCCCCGGCCGAACGAGCCGGGCGGGGATGCGATTGCCGGAGGTTCGATGATGCGCCGTCCCGACGACCGACCGTCTCGTTCCCTGCCGTTCGCCGCGGCGGCGGGCTTCGCCGCGCTGATGCTCGCCGCGCCCGGCAGTGCATCGGCGGAGAGCCTGCGTGTCGGCGGCGTGTACGCCGTGACCTTCTCCGGCGTTCCCATCGGTCGCGCGACGTTTTCGCTCGTCGCGGACGGCGGCGCCTACTCGGTCAAGATCGCCATGAAGCCGGCCGCCGTGGGCAAGGTGGTGGCCGCGGGCGTGTTCAAGGCCGAGGCGGCGGGCTGGCTGCACGACGGCAGCGTCTATCCGGCGCGCTTCCTGCTCGATTCCGTCGATACGGACATGGAAAACCGCGTCTCGATGCGCCTCGCCGACGGCGCCGTGAAATATTCCGAAGCCGAGCCCGGGCTCGGCCGCATGGAAGAGCGCGTGCCGATCACCGACGGGGTGATGACCGGCGGCATCCTCGATCCGGTCAGTTCCGCCGTCGCCTTCGTCGCCGACCCCGGCAGCAAGGACGTGTGCGCGCGCAAGCTGCCGATCTTCGACGGCTGGACCCGCTACGACATCAAACTCAGCTACCAGGACACCCAGCCGGTGGACCTGCCGACCTACAGCGGCGCGGCGGTGGTCTGCGCCGCGCGGTGGGTTCCGGTCGCCGGCCACATTCCCGACAAGCCGTCCGTCGTCTACATGAAGAACAACCGCAGCATTTCGATCAGCTACGTTCCGGTGGGTCGCTCCGGCCTGATGGTGCCCTATTCGATCTCGATGAAGACGCTCTACGGCACGCTCAATGTCGAGGCCGAGGACCTTAAGATGACCGGCCCTCTGACAGCCAGCGCGGGCCAGTAACCGGGCCTTGTCTTCCCGCCAGCGATGGGCGTATTCCCGGGGTGAGCCGCGCCGGGGACAGGTCGTGCGCGGCGGCGTTCCGGCATCGTCCGCCGCCGGTGCGCCGCATGGGAGGGGGCAGTGATGGCGATTGCGACAGCCGGCCTGACGATTGCCGGTCTCGACCCGATGATTGCCGCGAGCGCCGCGCTCGCCGGCTTCGCCTATGGCATAACGCCGGGGCCGGGCGTGCTCGCGGTGTTCGGCATCGGCGCCGACCGGGGGCGCAGCGCCGGCGCACGCTTTCTCGGGGGGCACATCGCCGGCGACATCCTCTGGTACACGCTGGCGCTGGTGTCGATCATCGGCGCCTCGTCCGTCGGCGACCTGGTGTTCCAGGTGCTCGGGCTCCTCAGCGGCGCGTACCTGATCTGGCTCGGGCTCTCCGCCATCCGGCACGCGAGCCGCACCGGAGAGGCGGCGCCGGAAGCCGGCGGCCTCGCGGTCCGGCGCCCGCTGCTGCACGGCATCGTGTTCGGCATCACCAATCCCAAGGCCTATCCCGTCGCGGCGGCGATGTTCACGGCGCTGCTCGCCGGTCAAGCCGCGAGCCTGCACTGGTCGTCGCTGCCGGCGCTGGTCGCGATGGCCGGCCTCGGATCGCTCGCGGCGTATGCGGTCCTGGTGTTCGCGGTCGGCCTGCCGTTCAGCCGGCGGTTCTATCGCCGGCACGAGCCGTGGATCGTGCGCATCTGCGGCGCGATCTTCATCGCCTTCGGCGTGAAGTCCATCGCCGACAGCCTGCGGCGTTGAGCGGAATGCGGCCGGTCCGTCCTCCCGTACGGGAGGTGATCCCGGTTACGGAAGCCGACGACCCGCGCGTGGCCGATTATCGCGACGTGCGGGAGCGCGATCTCGTCGGCCGCGACGGCCGTTTCGTCATCGAAGGCGAGGTGGTGCTCGATGTCGCGCTCGCCCGCGGCCGCTTCGCGCTTGCCTCGGTGCTGATCGCCGCCGACCGGGTGCCGCGCCTCGGCGGGCTGATCGACCGGGTGCCGCCCGGCGTGCCGGTCTACGGCGCCGCGCCGGCGGTGATGGACGCTATCGTCGGCTTCCCGATCCATCGCGGCATTCTCGCCGTCGGCCTCAAGGGGGCTGCGCCGGATGCGGCGTCCGCGCTCGCCGCGCTGCCGCCCCGGGCACTGGTGGTCGGGCTCGTCGGGCTCGCCAACCACGACAATGTCGGCGGCATCTTCCGCAACGCCGCCGCGTTCGGCGCCGGCCTCGTGCTCGTCGACCGGGGGAGCTGCGATCCGCTCTATCGCAAGGCGATCCGGGTCTCCGCGGGGGGTGTGCTGGCGGTGCCGTTTGCGCCCGTCGCGGACGGCGATGCGATGATCGATCTTCTCGGCGCGGCCGGCTTCGAGGTGATCGCCCTCTCTCCCGGCGGGGAGGAAACGCTGGCGCGCCTCGCTCCGCCGCCCCGCGCCGCCCTGCTGCTCGGGGCGGAGGGGCCGGGGCTGCCGGCGGCGCTGCTCGCCCGCGCCCGCACCGTGCGCATCCCGATGCAGGCGTTCGATTCCCTCAATGTCGCGACCACCAGCGGGATCGCGCTGCATCACCTCGTCCACGGCGGCTGACCGCGCCCCGGCCGGTTTCGCTTCGGCTACGGAGAGCCGCCGCTCAGGCGTGGGCGTGGCCGTGGGCGTGCAGCCGGCGCCGGACATGGGCGACGATCCCGGCGTGGATGCCGATCGCGACCACGAGGCCGACGATGTGCATCGCCAGCGTGCCGCCGCCACCGCGCTGGGTCTCGACGAGCGCGAACACGCCGGCCGGCAGGAACAGCACGACGCCGGTGGCGAGGCCCGGATTGTAGCGCCGCATCTTGACCGCCTGAGCGATGTGGGCGAGGGCGTTGACGAGCACCAGATAGACCGCGATCAGCGTGAAGCCCGGGTGGACCGCATAGGCCAGGATGAGCGAGACGGCGATGGTGCCCCAAACCCCGGGGATGTTGACCAGGAACACGAAGCCGCGCGACAGTACCTCGACGCCGTGACCGACGGTCTCGTTCGCGAACCGGCGGAACCGGTCGCCGTCATGTTCCTCGTACTGGTGCAGCATGTAGACCGGAAGCAGCAGGTAGGCCGAGGCCAGCGATGCCGGCCAGCCGCCCGTCAGGACGGGGCCGAGCACCAGCAGCAGCACCCCCGCCAGGAACCCGCCATAGACCCAGTTGCCGATCAGCCTGTCGAGCATGTCGCGCCTCCCCCCGTTTCCGGGCGATCATAGCGCATGTTCCATCCGCGCCGAAGCGCGCCGCGCGGCCGCACGCTTCGCAAGGCCTTGAAACCGGGCGGAATTTCCCGCCGCCGGAGCGGACGTGTCCGCCCGGCCGGCCTTTCGGTGCGCGGCCGGCCGATCAGCCCGGATCGTCCAGGCTGAACTCCTCGGTCTCGTCGTCGTAGGCATAGAGTTCGGCGTAGCGGCCCCAGGCCACCGCTGCCTTCAGCGACCGTTCCGAATAGGTCTCGGACATGTGGTCGTCGAGTTCGTGCAGGAAGCGCGACGAGGGCGCGCGGTGGCTCGGCCGCTCGTCGAGCACCTTCTTGATCAGCGCGGCGAGCGGCACCCGCGTCGCAAGGCGCTCGCGGAACAGCCGCTTGCGGCCGTCGTTGTCGGATTCGACGAAGTGGCGCCCGGCCTCCGAGATCTTGACGTCGCCGTCCGCCATGTCGGCGAGCCCGAGCATCTGCAGCACCTCGATCATCGGGAACAGTTCGTCGGCTTCGAGCTGCAGGTCGTCGGCTAGGTGCGGCAGGTCGGCGTGGCCGTTATAGGGGGCGGCGGCGATCTCCTCGAGCAGGCCCGCCAGCATGTTGGTGGACACCGGCGGCAGCGGCGTCGCGATGCTGGCGTGATGCGTCTCGTGATGCGAGCCGGACAGGCGGCGCGCTTCCTCCTCGCCGGCACGGTTGGTCATGCGGGCGTAGATGTCGTCCACCATCTGGCGGAAGGCCGGGTCGAGCCGGTCGCGCGGATGGGGGAAGTCGACCTTGATCTCCGCGGCGACGCGGCCGGGATTGACCGAGAAGATCAGGATGCGGTCGCACATCAGCACCGCTTCCTCGATATTGTGGGTCACCATCAGGATGGAGCCGATCGGCAGCTTGCCGTCGCCCCAAAGCTCGATGATGTCGGTCCGGAGCGTTTCCGCCGTCAGCACGTCGAGAGCGGAGAACGGCTCGTCCATCAGCATCAGCTTCGGATGGATGACGAGCGCGCGGGCGAAGCCGACGCGCTGGCGCATGCCGCCGGACAGTTCCTTCGGATAGGCGGATTCGAAGCCGTCGAGACCGATCAAGTCGATCGCCTCCAGCGCGCGCTTGCGGCGCTCGGCGGCGGGAATGCCCTGCGCCTCCAGGCCGATCTCCACGTTCTCCAGCACCGTCAGCCACGGGAACAGCGCGAAGCTCTGGAACACCATCGACAGCCCCTCGCAGGGGCCGGTCACCGGCTCGCCGCACCATTCCACCTTGCCGGTGGTCGGCGGCACGAGGCCGGAGACGATGCGCAGCAGCGTGGACTTGCCGGAACCGGAGCGGCCGAGCAGGCCGACGATCTCGCCCTTGGCGATCTGGAGGTCGACATCGTCGAGCACGACGTGCTCGCCCTTGTCGCCCTTGCGGAACGCCTGACGCACGCCTTCGATATCGACGAGAAGGCCGGAGGAGGGAAGTTTGCCGGGCTTGTCGAGCATGGATGCGCGCTCCTCAGTTGAGACGCAGGCGGCGCGAGGCATAGCTGAACAGCGGATGCCACAGGAGCCGGTTGAACAGGATGACGAACAGCGACATCACCGCGATGCCGAGCACGATACGGGGATAGTCGCCGGCGCTGGTGGCGTTCGCGATATAGGCGCCGAGGCCGTGGGCGGAGAGCTTGTCGTCGCCCCAGCTCGCCACCTCCGCCACGATCGAGGCGTTCCACGAGCCACCGGAGGCGGTCAGCGCGCCCGTGACATAATACGGGAACACGCCCGGCAGGATCACCTTCCGCCACCAGTTCCAGCCGCGGATGTGGAAGCTCGACGCCGCCTCCTTGAGGTCGGTCGGATAGGCGCTCGCACCCGCGATGACGTTGAACAGGATGTACCACTGGGTGCCGAGCACCATCAGCGGGCTCAGCCAGATGTCCGGGTTGAGGTGGAAGTGGACGATCACGACCACGAAGAACGGGAAGGCGATGTTGGCCGGGAACGCGGCCAGGAACTGCGCCACCGGCTGCACCGCCTCGGCGACCTTCGGGCGCAGGCCGATCCACACCCCGATCGGAACCCAGATCAGCGTGGCGAGCGCGATCAGCACCACGACGCGGATGAAGGTGAGAACGCCGAGGCCGAGCGTCGTGATCACCTCGTGGATGCCGAGCTCCGAGTGGATATAGGCCACGATCTCGTAAGCGATGTAGAGCGTGCCGGCCGCCACGGCGACGATCCACAGCCTGTCGACCCACGGGTGCGACCAGACGCGCTCGACGGCCTGCGTGCGGATCGAGCGTTTCGGCAGCGGCGGCAGCAGCCGCAGGCTCGCGGCCCAGCGCAGCGCGGCCGCCGGCGGCTCCAGCATCTTCTGGAACACGGCGGTGCGCTTGATGGCGTCGAGCAGCCAGGAACGCGGCACCTGTCCGCTCGTGGACTGTTCGAAGCGGAACTTCTCGCCCCAAGCCACCAGCGGGCGGAACAGCACCTGGTCGTAGATCAGGATGATCACGAGCATCGCCAGCACGGCGTAGCCGATCGCCGGCAGGTTGCTCTGGTCGATGGCGAGCGCGACGTAGGAACCGATGCCCGGCAGCGTGTAGGTGGTGTTGCCGACCGAGATCGCCTCGGAGGCGACCACGAAGAACCAGCCGCCCGACATCGACATCATCGTGTTCCAGACGAGGCCCGGCATCGAGAACGGCACCTCGAGCCGCCAGAACCGCTGCCACGGCGACAGGCGGAACGAGCGCGAGGCCTCGACCAGATCGGTCGGGAGCGTCTTCAGCGACTGGTAGAAGCTGAAGGTCATGTTCCAGGCCTGGCTGGTGAAGATCGCGAACACCGCCGCGAGTTCCACGCCCAGCACCTGCCCCGGGAACATGTTCATGAAGCCGACCACGGTGAAGGACAGGAAGCCCAGCACCGGCACCGACTGCAGGATGTCGAGGAACGGGATCAACACCATCTCGGCGCGCCGGCTCTTGGCGGCGATGGTGGCGTAGATGAAGGTGAACACCAGCGAAGCGACGATGGCGAGCAGCATCCGCAGCGTGGTGCGCAGCGCATATTCCGGCAGCATCGCCGGATCGAGCGAGATCTGGGTCTGCTGCATCTGCGTCAGCGGCACCAGCGTCTGCTCGGCGCCGCGCGACAGAAGGATCAGCGTCCCGAACACCAGGACGAAGGCGAACAGGTCCCACAGGTTGGGGACATAGCGCATGCCGCGCGGGCGCAGGACTGGGAATTGCAGGGCCATGGGCGAACTCTAGCGCGAGATCGGAGAAGGCGGGATCGGCGAGAAGGCGGGCGGCATGGCGCAGGCCGGCCCGGTGCGTCAGGCGGCGGGCGGGTCCGCTTCCGCGGCCTCCGACGAAACGGCGCGGCCATGGCGTGCGCGCGTGTCGGGCTGCGGCGCTCCGGAGCCCTTCCCGAAGGCTGCGTGCGAGATCGGTCTCGATGTCGTCATCCTGCCCCCCAAAACAACGCACGCCGGCGGCATCGGCGCACGCCCCCCTCGCGCGCCGCGTCGCCTTCGTGCTGCCGGCCGAACCGCGCGGCCGCTGGTTCCTGCCGGGCGAGCCTGCCCGGCCTCGAACGATGGAGCCTTCTTCCCGCTGATCCCGGACCGGCCGGCACGGTCGTGTCGCGGCGCAAGAATACGCGCGCGGCCCATCCGTTCGGCCCGTTCGGATACCGGTGCAAAAGAGCTCAGGCCGACTTTATGACGGCCTGCTCATGACGTTATGACGACAAGGGAGCGGAGGCTACTGCGGCAAACGCGGCGTGTGGCGACGGCCGTCACAAAGCGTCACATGAACAGCTGCTCGGAGCCGAGGTCCTTGTAGAGACCCGCCACCTCGGGGCCGTAGCCGTTGTAGATCTGGGTCGGGACGCGCTCACCGGTGCCGATCACTTCCTCGGTCGCCTGGCTCCAGCGCGGGTGCGGCACCGCCGGATTGACGTTGGCCCAGAAGCCGTATTCCGAGGATTGCAGGCTTTCCCAGAACGTCTCCGGCCGCTTGTCGGTGAAGGTGAGGCGCACGATCGACTTCACCGACTTGAAGCCGTATTTCCACGGCACCGCGAGGCGCAGCGGCGCGCCGAACTGCTTCAGGAGCGGCTTGCCGTAGACGCCGGTGACCATGAAGGCGAGGTCGTTGGTGGCCTCGGCCATGGTCAGCCCCTCCACATAGGGCCACGGATAGAACGGCGCCTTCTGCCCCGGTGCCATGGCGGTATCGAGGAAGGTTTCCATGCGCACGTAGGTCGCGCCCGAAAGCGGCTTGGCGTATTCCACGAGCTTGGAAAGCGGGAAGCCCGTCCAAGGCACCGCCATCGACCACGCCTCGACGCAGCGGTGGCGGTAGAGCCGTTCCTCCAGCGGCATCGCGCGGATCAGGTCGTCGATGCCAACGGTGCGCGGCGTCTCCACCATGCCCGCGATCTCCACGGTCCAGGGCCGGGTTCGCAGTGAGGCGACGTCGCGATAGATGCCCTTCGAAGTGCCGAACTCGTAGAAGTTGTTATAGGTCGACGAGACCGGCTCGGGCGTCACCGCGCGGTCGAGCGTGAAGGCGGGGTTGCGCTTGGCGGGATAGAGGTCGGCGGTCGGATCGGGCGCCTCCGGCGCCGCGGGCTTGGCGCTGTCGTCGCTGCCGAACAGATTGCCGAACAAGCTCGCCGCGTCGGCCTGCGGGGCGCCGAGCGCCGTGGTGGCGGCGGCGATGGCGGCGGCGCCCTTCAGGAAGCGGCGGCGGCCGAAGAACACGGCCTCGGGGGTCGCCTCGGATTCCGGGATCTCCCACCGGCGTGGACGCTTGATCAGCATTGGAGTGGCTCCCTCGCTCCGCTTCGCGTGTTCGACCCCATCCGCGCGGTTCGGATCGAGGCGATCCGGACGGGATATGGTCTTGCGGTCCGTGCTCGCGCTGGTCCGCGCGCGCTCAGCGATCGGGCGAACTGCGCGGCACGGTCCAGCTCTGCGGTATTACGCTTCAGGACCTGCTTTATTCCGGTGCGATTGCGGCGAAACGCGGTTTTTTTACGCGGCATCCCGCCGGCGGCGCTCTGCGATCTCGGCGGCAAGCCGAGGCTCCACCTCGGCGAGGTGGTGGAAGACGGCGCGGAATACGCCGACGCCGGCGCTCGCCGATCGAACGTCGAGGATCAGATCCTGCATGCCGGCCTCCGGGATCAGCGCGTGCACCGTGTCCCAGCCGGGCCAGCTTGCCCTCGGCTCGCAGGCGGTGATGTGGCC
>JAEZMP010000333.1 GCA_023442215.1 Pseudomonadota bacterium | reverse complement strand
GGCTCGCGGTTCCTGTTCCCTGCGGACCGATGGCCCGCAGGGGGAAGACGCGTCAACCGCATTGATGCGGGTCGCCCGCCGTCAGGCGGCCATGTCGAGCACGATGCGGCCGTCGATCTTGCCGGCGTGCATCCGGGCGAACACGTCGTTGATGTCCACGCGGCGTGCTTTGGCGACCGTGGCCCGCACCTTGCCGGCGCCGGCGAAGGCGAGCGCCTCCTGAAGGTCCAGGCGGGTGCCGACGATGGAGCCGCGCACGGTGATGCCGTTCAGCACCATGTCGAAGATCGGCAGCGGGAAGGAGCCGGGCGGCAGGCCGTTCAGCGAGACGGTGCCGCCGCGTCGCACCATGCCGAGCGCCTGCTCGAACGCCTTCGGGGAGACCGCGGTCACGAGAACGCCGTGGGCGCCGCCGATCTCCTTCTTCAGGAACGCGGCCGGGTCTGTCTCGGCCGCATTGACCGTGATGGCCGCGCCGAGGCGGCTGGCGAGCGCCAGCTTGTCGTTGGAAATGTCGACGGCGGCGACGTTGAGGCCCATCGCCCTGGCATATTGCACGGCCATGTGGCCGAGCCCGCCGATGCCGGAGATCACCACCCAGTCGCCGGGCTTGGTGTCCGTCACCTTGAGGCCCTTGTAGACCGTGACGCCTGCGCACAGCACCGGGGCGATCTCGAGGAAATCGGCGTTGGCCGGAAGGTGGCCGACGAAGTTCGGATCGGCGATCACATAGTCCGCGAAGCCGCCGTTCACCGAATAGCCGGTGTTCTGCTGCTCCTCGCACAGGGTTTCCCATCCGCCGAGGCAGTGGGTGCAGTGTCCGCAGGCGGTATAGAGCCAGGGCACGCCGACGCGGTCGCCTTCCTTGACGTGCTTCACGCCCGCGCCGACGGCGGAGACGTAGCCGACGCCCTCGTGGCCGGGAATGAAGGGCGGATTCGGCTTCACCGGCCAGTCGCCTTCGGCGGCGTGAAGATCGGTGTGGCAGACGCCGGAGGCGTGGATGCGGACCTGGATCTGGCCGGCGCCGGGTTCCGGCACCGCGACTTCCTCGATCGTGAGCGGCTGGCCGAACGCACGGACGACGGCGGCCTTCATCGTTTTTGCCATGGCGCTATCTCCTTCTGTGGGAAAGGGGCAGGGACCGCAGCATTTCCGCGTGGCGCCCGATCGGCCTTGATCTGGCGCAGGATCCGGTGACTTCAGTCGAATTTATCGCAAATATTGTCGTAAAAATGGGAAATGATCGAGACATATCGTGAAGTATGTCCGCGAAGATGCGCGGCATCTGCAGAGATATATGGCAGGCCGGGATCTTGGATCCCGGCCTGCCGACGCTGTCGCATGGATATCGCTATCCGGTGCCGATCTCAGAAGAACCCGAGCTTCTTCGGGCTGTAGCTGACCAGCAGGTTCTTGGTCTGCTGGTAGTGGTCGAGCATCATCTTGTGGGTCTCACGGCCGATGCCGGACTGCTTGTAGCCGCCGAAGGCCGCGTGGGCCGGGTAGGCATGGTAGCAGTTGGTCCACACGCGGCCGGCCTGGATGGCGCGGCCGAAGCGGTAGGCACGGGTTCCGTCACGGGTCCAGATGCCCGCGCCGAGGCCGTAGAGCGTGTCGTTGGCGATGCTGAGGGCTTCCTCGTCGGTCTTGAAGGTGGTGACCGATACGACCGGGCCGAAGATCTCCTCCTGGAAGATCCGCATCTTGTTGTGGCCCTTGAACACCGTCGGCTTCACGTAGTAGCCGCCGGCGAGATCGCCGCCGAGTTCGTTGCGGCCGCCGCCGATCAGCACCTCGGCGCCTTCCTGCTTGCCGATGTCCATGTAGGACAGGATCTTCTCAAGCTGCTCGGAGGAGGCCTGGGCACCGATCATGGTGCTCGGATCGAGCGGATCGCCCTGCACGATCGCCTCGACGCGCTTCAGCGCGCGCTCCATGAAGCGGTCGTAGATGCTCTCGTGGATCAGCGCGCGGCTGGGGCAGGTGCAGACCTCGCCCTGGTTCAGCGCGAACATGACGAAGCCTTCGATGGCCTTGTCGAAGAAGTCGTCATCCTCGGCGGCGACGTCCGAGAAGAAGATGTTCGGCGACTTGCCGCCCAGTTCCAGCGTGACCGGAATGAGGTTCTGGCTGGCGTACTGCATGATCAGCCGGCCCGTCGTCGTCTCGCCGGTGAAGGCGATCTTGGCGATGCGGGGGCTGGAGGCCAGCGGCTTGCCGGCTTCGAGGCCGAAGCCGTTGACGACGTTGAGGACGCCCGGGGGCAGCAGGTGCCCGACGAGTTCCATCAGCACGAGGATCGAGGCCGGGGTCTGCTCGGCCGGCTTCAGCACCACGCAGTTGCCGGCGGCAAGCGCCGGGGCGAGCTTCCAGACCGCCATGAGGATCGGGAAGTTCCACGGGATGATCTGGCCGACCACGCCGAGCGGCTCATGGAAATGATAGGCGACGGTGTCGTGGTCGACTTCCGAGAGCGCACCTTCCTGCGCGCGGATCGCGCCGGCGAAATAGCGGAAGTGGTCGACGGCGAGGGGAAGGTCGGCGGCGGTGGTCTCGCGGATCGGCTTGCCGTTGTCCCAGGTCTCGGCGGTGGCGAGAAGGGTGAGGTTTTCCTCGATGATGTCCGCGATCTTGTTGAGGATGAGCGCGCGCTCGGCCGGGCTGGTGCGGCCCCAGGCGCCCTTCGCCGCGTGCGCGGCGTCGAGGGCGGCCTCGATGTCGCGTTCGTCGGAGCGGGCGATCTCGCACAGGAGCTTGCCGTTGACCGGCGAGGTGTTCTCGAAATAGCGCCCGCCGACGGGCTCCTTCCACTGGCCGCCGATATAGTTGCCGTAGCGCGGCTTGAAGGGCGTCGCGGTCGTGCGGGAGATCTCGGGTTTGTTCATGGCTTCCTCCTGACATCGCGCCGTAAACCGGCGTCGTGATGGGAAGATGGGCCGGAACGGTTCCGCCGTCAGCGGGTACACGTCAAATTGCGCCGGGCGACTGTCTCAGAGTTGCGACACTCGGCCCTGCCGGGGCGAGCCCGGCCGATCGCCGCGCAAGCGGGCGGCCGCGCTACCGGCCGAACGCGGCGAGCAGTCGGGCGGCGTCGGCGGGGCGCTGTTCCCCGTCGAACGAGAGCGCCGCCGTCACGGCGGCCGCCGTCTCCGCGGGCAGGCCGGCAAGCGGCGGCGGAGCGAGGCCGGCCTGCCGGGCGGCCGTGGCCGTCTGGCGGTTGAAGGGGTGGCGGCCGTTGACCAAGAGGTGGATCAGGCAGCCGAGCGCATAGACATCGTCCCGCGGCGACGGCGGGGCGCCCTCGAGGCGTTCCGGGCTCGCATAGGCCGGCGTGAGTGCGTCGCGGCCGCCCAGCGCGTCGTCCTGGGTCACGGACAGCGACGAGCCGAAATCGAGGATCTTCAGCACGCCGGCCCCGGCCGTCAGCCACAGGTTGGCCGGCTTGAGATCGGCATGGGCGATGCCGTGGCCGTGGGCGTGCGCCATGCCGGAGAGAAGGCCGCGCACCGCCTGCCGCGCCGCCTCGCCGCCGGCGAAGCCGGGATCTGCGGCGAGCGCGTCGGCCACCGTGCGCCCCTCCAGAAGCTCCATGCAGATGAAGGGATAGTCGCCGTCCCGGACGAAATCGTAGATCGCGATGATGTTCGGGTGCGCCAGGGCCCGGGTCAGGCGGGCCTCGGCCTCGAGCTGCGTCAGCGACGCCATCACCCGTGTCGCTTCGTCATTGAGGAGCTTGATCGCCACATAGGGCGCGGCCGCGTCCACCTCGACCTTCCGCACGTCGACCGCGCGATAGACCGTGCCCATGCCGCCGTGCCCGAGTTCCTTCTCGATCAGGAAGCGGTTGCGCAGGATGCGGCCGATGATCGGCGGCCGGCTCTCACGCGCGGGCACGTCCGGGATGGCCTCGGCGCTGACGGCGTGGATATCGGCGGTCTGAAGCTGGCGCTTCGACCGCGCCCGCTTGAAGCTCGCTAGGGCATCGTCCAGCCCCGCGTCCTCCGGTTTGTTCTGCTGGGCCTTGCGCGCGCGCAGCGCCTTGAAGGGCTGGACGAGCGCATTCACCAGCGCATCGTCGACGCTGTCGCGCGCGGTCCTGCGGGCCTCGCCCGAATTCCCGTCGTCCGCGCCTTCGGACGTTTCGTCACGGGCATGCTTGAGCGCGCCGTCGAAGGCTGCGGCGAGCGCGCGCGGCAGCCGATGGCGGTTCGCCGCAGCCGCGATCATCGCCGCGATCTCCGCCTCGGGCACGCCGAGGCTCGCCGTGTGCAGCGCATCCGCGGTCTCGGCGAAAGACTGCCGGCCGGAGGCGAAGGCGCCGAACAGCGCGTCGATGCGTGCGTAAAGACCCGAGTTGCCGTCCATGGCCCGTGCCTGCATGTCTTCCCGCGCCTGCATGTCTTCCCGTGCCTGCATCTGTCCCGCTGGCACGTCTCCCGATTCAGCACATCGGCTGCGTTCGCGCCCGCCGTCAGAACAGCGGGTTGACCTCGAGGAACGTCATCTGCGCCTTCAGGATGGTCCCGCTCAAGGTGATTGTCACGGTGTTGATAAGGTCGGACCGTACAGGCGTGATGGAGTGCCAGGCTGCGGTGTCGATCGAACGGAACAGCGCGATCGCCGCCACGAAGCGGGCATCCGGCGGAATCATCTCCTTGAAGTGGACCTGCTTGTTGGGAGTGAGGAAGAATTCCTTCTTCGAGATGAAATCGGGCCCGAGCGCCTGCTCGTCGTTCGTCATCATCGACTGGAAGTCCGCCTGCAGGAACATCATGTCGGACTTCAGCACGTAAACGCGCATCAGGACCGGCGAGGGCTCTCCCGTCGCGTTGGGATTGATCGTCCCGTCCGTCGATATGTTGACCAGCAGGGTCGTCTTCTTGAGGCCGGGAAACAGACCGCACCCGGCGACCATGCCCAGGCTTCCGAGAACGAATGCACGCCTGCCGAGTTTTCTTACTCGAGGTTGAGCCTCGCTTACTGATTCGAGCTTTTCGGTCGAATATTCTGAGGTCATGGCGAAAGCATCTATATTTGAGGCTACATGAGACGAGCAGATATCATCTATTCGAGAATTTCTCAATGCGTCTTATGCGTGTGTCGATGAATTACGGCGCTGGACGTATGCAAACATATTTGGATTCATTGGGCCAATTTTAGACGATTGCGCCTGTTCGGGGTCCGGTGTTATCGTCGCGCCAACGCCGCGTTATTGATAAGTCGGCAAAAACGGGGGTCGATCAGCGTTCTTCATCCTTCGTCGTTACTCCCACTTTTGGACGTATTGAGCGGTCGGAATAAGAATTCATGGTGTCCGTTGACCTGAAGGCGTTGGTGTTTCGCTTAGATGAAGCTTGCCGCGGCGCGCTGGAAAGTGCCGCCGGCTTCGCTCTGATGCGGACGCATTTCAACATCGAGATCGAGCACTGGCTGTCGAAGATCGCTGAGCGGAGCGACAGTGATTTCACGCTGGTCATGGGGCACTACGGCATCGATCAGGGCAAGCTGCTCTCCGATCTTGCCCGGGCGCTCGATCGCCTGCGCACCGGCAATGCCCGGCCGCCCGGATTTTCCCCCAGCCTGATCGACCTCATCAAGCAGGCCTGGCTGGTGGTTTCGCTCGATTTCGGCGTCGGCCAGATCCGGTCCGGACATCTGTTGCTGGCCCTGCTTTCCGACGATGTACTGTCCCGCTACGCCTACGACATCTCGCCGGAGTTCCGCCGAATCTCCGCCGATGCTCTGAAGCGCGACTTTGACAGTGCAACCTCCGGTTCGTCCGAGCGCAATGCGGCGGCTCCGATCGCCGCCCCGGGCGGCGACATGGCCGGCGGCGTCCTGCCGGGCGGCAAGGCGGGCGATGCGCTGGCGCAATATACCGTCGACCTGACCGAGGAGGCGCGGTCCGGCCGGATCGACCCGATCCTCGGCCGCGACGAGGAAATCCGCCAGATCATCGACATCCTGATCCGCCGCCGCCAGAACAATCCGATCCTGACCGGCGAGGCGGGCGTCGGCAAGACGGCGGTGGTCGAAGGCTTTGCGCTGCGAATCGCCTCCGGCGACGTGCCGCCCGTGCTGCGCGACGTGGTGCTGCGCACGCTCGATCTCGGCCTGCTGCAGGCCGGCGCCAGCATGAAGGGCGAGTTCGAGAGCCGTCTGCGCGCCGTGATCGACGGCGTGAAGGCCAGCCCGAAGCCGGTGATCCTGTTCATCGACGAGGCCCACACCCTGATCGGCGCCGGCGGCGCGGCGGGGCAGGGCGATGCGGCGAACCTGCTGAAGCCGGCGCTCGCACGCGGCGAACTGCGCACCATCGCCGCCACCACATGGGCCGAATACAAGAAATATTTCGAGAAGGACGCCGCGCTCACCCGCCGCTTCCAGGTCGTGAAGGTGGAGGAGCCGGCCGAGCCGGTCGCCGTCGCCATGATCCGCGGGCTGGTGGCGACGCTCGAGAAGTACCACAAGGTGCGCATCCTCGACGAAGCCGTTCACGCCGCGGTCCGGCTGTCGGCGCGCTATATCCCGGCGCGGCAATTGCCCGACAAAGCGGTCTCGCTGCTCGATACCGCCTGCTCGCGCGTGGCCGTCAGCCAGACGACGGTTCCCGGCACGATCGACGACCGCCGCCGCCGGATCGAGCTGATCGACACCGAACTCGCGATA
>JAEZMP010000255.1 GCA_023442215.1 Pseudomonadota bacterium | reverse complement strand
CGCCTGAACGGTGTCGTTGTGGTGCGTCAAGATCAGCAAGGGCTGAAGACCATTGAATGCTGGGTCGAGCCACCGTCGGTCCCTAGAATCGAGCCGAAATCCGAGGTTCCGTTGCGCGGTATTTTCGGCGAAGACGACCCTGAGCCCGAGCGGCAACTTGCCCGTCAGGCGCAGTTTGCCGCCTTCGTCCAAGCGCGTGCGGTTCTTCAGGATCCAGTCACCCAGCTCTTCACGGCCGCCACTCCAGCGATGGGGAACGTTGAGCGATTCCGCCACGTCGGCAGCGGCGCGAAAGTCGGCCAGCCTACGGTCATCCGCTTGGCTCTGCGCCTGAGTTGCGCCCGCGCCATAGATCCGTTGCATCGGATCGAAGAAGGCACGGACCTTGGCACCTGCTCCGTGTAGCGAAGCAATGACCGCGTGCTGCTCGGCACTGGCATCCTGGTGCTCATCGCAGATCACCATCGGATAGCGGCGCGCCAGCACGTCGGCGATGAACGGGCGGCGCTTCAAGAGGCCCGCCACCCAGCGGCCGTTGCGGTCATAGTCGGGCAAGCCGCCAGCGATGAGACCACGTTCCGGGTAAGCTTCAGCGATCTGGGCGATCAGGCTGTCGATGGTCCGAATTTCCAAATTGGACAAGCCCTTCGTACGATCGCCGAACACGCCGCAGGCGGCGTGGGTATGCGTCAGGATAAGAAGGCGCCCTGCGCCTAGCGTCGAGCTGACATCGGCCGCGAAGGCGGCGCCTTGGAACGTCTTCCCGCATCCGCCCGGCGCCTCAACCACGACCAACCTCGCGGTTGACCTGAGCGCGGCGGCAACCGCCGCGTCAGCCATTTTCCGTCGCCTCCGGTGTCTTCGCGGCCAGCGCCGTGAGCGCGTCGATCAAAGGCTGAAGCTGGGGCTTCACCTTGACCATGGCGCCTAGGACATAGGCTTTGTCCGCCAACTCTCGACCGCCATCGAGGCTCTTGAACCAGCGCTTGCCATGCTTCTTCCAAGTCTTGGCCTCCTTCTCAGAGGCCCCTTCTGAATCGCCGCTCGCAGCGGCGATGATCAGGGCGCGCAGGCGTTCGCCGGCGACGGCTTTGACGGTGGCGAAGTCGTGCTTGGTGAATTCGGCCGTGGGTTCGAGGACCTTAAGCCGCTCGACCAAGGTGGCGAGCCGGGGTTGGGTATGAATGTCGTCAGGATCGACAAGCAACGCCTCCAGCTTGTCGTCACAAATGTGGGCGATGACGTTCGCCTCGGTGCAGCCCGAGGGCCACTGGAACAGAAGGTCGCCCATATCAGACTTCAGTTTGTTCCAGCGCGTGGTGTTGTCGCCCTCACAGTCGACGAATGCGGCGAGGCCGAGTTTGGCTTTGGTGAACTCCTCCAGCAGTTCGAGCGTGAAGGTATTGCCCTGACCGTCGCAGAGGCGAACCCCCAGGTCGAGCAGGTCCGTCGCGATTTCTCGCTGAAGCACCGCTGTGACGAAGCCTACCTCGGTTGGCCCTTCACCCACCAAGGTGAGGCGTGACAGGAAAGCTTCTGGGTCCCGCTTCTGCAGCTGAACCGAGCGTGGACTGGCAAGCTCGGCGATGACATGTCCCGGGCTAAGATACCAGATCGTCGCTGGCTCGGCGGCGGCCAGGGCCGGCGCGCTGTGCGTCGTCATTACGACCTGGGAGGGACCTGCTGCCAACTCGCTGACGAGCTTGCGTTGGCGATAAGGCTCGAGCCCACGCTCGGCCTCGTCGACCAAGGTAATAGGGCAACCGGTCCGGCAGGCCTGGGCGACGGCCAGGGATGCCAGACGCCGCGTCCCCGAGCCCCAACTCGATAGAGGTAGGCGACTGTCCTCTATGGAGGCGGTCAGGCCGATCAGCGCGCTGATCGACTGGCCCTGGCCTGCGCTGAGGCCAAGCCCCAAGTCATGCGGCAGTGCGCGCTCGCCGAACGTCTCGTTCAGCTGCTTCATCGCCTCTCGCCCTTCTGGCTGCAGCTTAGCCTTCACGTCGACGTCAGAGAAGGTCGAGGTCAGGCGCGAGCGCAGAGCCTTGTCACTGAGGAGCCGATCCAGAGCCGAGCCCTGCACAAGGCGGAGGTCGCGATCGTTCCGATCATCGCCGCCTAGACGCACCAGACCGATCTCCCGACGGAGCGTCGGCGAGAATATATCTGTGGTGTCGTTCGGATTGTGGATCGCGTAGGTCAGGTCGAGCTCTTCGGAGCCGCTAACCGAGACCTTATAGACCGGCGGCCCCACTGGCCGGACCGGTTCGCCTTCATCGGACTCCTGCGGTTTACAGGCCTGCCGGCCATCCCACTCCCATGGGAACGCCGGACGCGACTGAGTGGCGATGCTGCTGTCGGGCGGCAGGCTAATCACGGCGCCAATGAAGAACCCGTCCTTGCGCTGACGTCGCCAATAGTCATTGTCAGATAGAAGGGCAGCGTTGCTCGGATTGAGCAACAGGGCGATCGCTTCGAGGATGGTGCTCTTGCCAGCGTCGCCGCCGCCTAGGACCACGTTCAAGCCGGCCTTTGGGAACCAGTCGAATTTCTGGAAAGCGCGAAATCGAACAATTTTCAGTCGGAGGATCGTCGCCCCGGCGTCGCCGACAGATGTGTTCACCGCCATTTTCGCTGTCGTGTTCATCAACCGACTCTCGGCTACCCCGTGTCCCAGCTTCTAATTAACATAACCGCCGCGCTGTGACGCCAAGTTGCAGCCTCACTTCGCTCTCTCGCAAAGGAAACAGGATGCCCGTGCGAATCCCTCGGTGCGCTCTCATCCGGCACGAGCAGCAACAGCAACGTAGTCGCATCAAAGACGACTGTCAGAGAACCTCGTCGTCTCCTCGAAGTTCATGAAGCTCATCCCACGTGTCTCGTGCCCATTCGGCGCCACGTATGGCCCGAAGTTCACCGACCACACGCTCCAAAGGGGTGGTGTCCAGAGGCTCGAAACTCTGGATCTCGAACGTCTGCAAGGACCAGTTTCCACACTCGTCCCGAATCCAGGTTCCGACGCCGTCAAAGCGAAGGTCCCCGCCGAAAATGTGCTGGCCGAGGCGCTTCGCAATATCGCGGCTGGTAGAGCAGCGGTGGATTGTGTCGCCATCTTGAACGCGGACAGCCACCGTATTGTCCCGGCCACCGAGGCTGATAACGACGCCGTCGATCGTCCCTGGTTGCCTGATCGGCGCAATGACGCGAGATTCCGGCGTGTGCTTTCCGCGGAACTCGAGCAGCTCTCTACCCCGGACCTCATCGACCAGGCTCCCGAAGGCGTCGTCGTCCTTGAGAAGCTTATTGATGGCCCGAAAAGCATCCATGTAAACAACGTCTGCGGTGCCGTGGAGGGCACTATCCACGCGGCTTAAAATAGTTTGATAGACCTCATGATCGACCTTATGGACTATATCGGTGCTGCCCTCCTTCAACTCCACAAAGCGCACCGAATTTTGCTCGCCAAGCATCGTCGCTAGGCCGCTCATGTACTGAGCGAAGCGTCCCATCGGTATTGTATCTGGGGTGTAGGCGCCTATCTTGAAGCGCAGTTTCAGCTCGTCGTCCATCTGCCTGAACCTGACCGGTGCAAACCTTACGCCCGTGCCGCGACGGCGTTCAACGTTCGATCGTTGCCCGCAAAGCCGTTCAAAAGTTGATCGAGCCGCGCCGATCTTCTCAGCTCGCGGCTGTAATGATGATCATAGCGGAATTCGAACGCTGCTGAAGGGCAGTGAGGCCGGCTATTTCCGACGTGCGGAACAGCGGCGTCTCCGCCGCGCCCAGGGCGCCGGCAGGCCGGACAGTGTTCGTCGCGTCCGGGACGATCAGGCCGGAATGGCGCAAGCGTTGAAGGACGCTCTTGCGTCGCAAACGAACACGATGGATCGACCGACGCCGGACGCCAGGAACGCCAAAATGAAGGCCGTCCGGCGCAGAAAACCCGCGCCGGAGATGATCGCCCGGCGCATGTTGCACGCGGCCGGCTACCGCTCCGGCGCACCTTCGACGATCTCGGCGCATGCACCTTCACCTCACTGTCCTCGA
>JAEZMP010000207.1 GCA_023442215.1 Pseudomonadota bacterium | reverse complement strand
GAACGACACCGTCGCCTCGAAGGACCGGCCGTCGCGCGCGGACATCGTCGCCCGCTCGACGAGTTGCAGCCCGTCGAGCCGGTGGCCTGCGGGCGCCAGCGCCGCGCCGTCCAGCAGCGCCTCGATGCGGGCCGCGATCGCCTCCGCCTCCTTCCGCCCCCCGGCGCGCGAGCGCACCGCGAGGTCGAAACGATGCTCGCAAAGCCCGCCCTCGCCGAGCGGCCGCAGCCGCCACGATCCGACCGCGACCCACGGGAACGCCGCGCCGCGCGGCGCCGTGTCGTGAACGCCGCCGTCGCCGAGCAGCGCCGCGAGCGCGGCGTCCCCCGCGAGCCGGGCGTGGACGGCCTCCCGAAGCGCCGTCGCCGCATCGCCGCTCATCGTCCTTCCTCCTCGGCCACGCAGACGAGCCGGCGCCGCCGCCCGTCGGGATCGAAGGTCGCGAGGATGCGGAACACCCGCCCGTCCGCCGCGACGAACCGCATCCCGCCGCGCACGTCGCCGCGATGGCGGATGGCGATGCGGTGGCTCGCGACGCCGTCGAGCCGTCCGGCGATCTCGCGCTCGCCGGCGCCCGCGGGCACGATCTCGGCCCAGGCCTCGCCGAACGCGGCGAAGCTCTCCACCCGCCCGCCGGTGCCGTCGCCGACCGCGACCGGGCGCTCGATGGCGAGCCGGTGCGACAGCCGTCCGATCGCCGTCATCGCAGCCTCACCGTGCGGTAGGGCGCGATCAGCGCCTCGACGCCGCGTGTCACCGGCGCCGCGACGGCGCCGAGCGTCGCCGCCTCGCGGTGCTCGTACCAGTGCGCCGCGACCATCAGCACGGCCTGCACCAGCGGCCGCGGCACCGCCGCGCCGGCGGCGCCGTAACCGCAGTCGAAATCGATCTCGATGCCGTTCTCCGCCGCCGCCACGGCCCGGCCCAGCACCAGCTCCGCCGGTTCGGCGGCGCGATCCAGCCGGTAGCCGCCGGCATCGACGGCCGTCGGCGTGCCGTCCGCGCCGTAGGCCGTGACCGCCGTCACCCCGATCACCGGCGCCGGCCCGAGCGGCACCCGTCCGCCGCGCGGCCCGCCCGGCAGCACCGTCCGCCAGCCCTGCGAGATCATCGCGCGCCGCGCCTCGCGCTCCACATGCACGCGCGCCGCGGCGACGAGCCCGGCGATCAGCTCGTCCTCATCGTCGCCGTCGACGCGCAGGAACCGCTTCGTCTCCTGAAGGCTCACGGGCTCGGCCTCCGGCGGCCGCACCAGGAATGTCGCCATCGTCCGTCCCCCGAAAGAGAAACGGCCCCGCCGGATCGCCCGGCGGGGCCGCAAGGTGTTCGCGATTACGAGGTCCGCGTGCCCGGCAGGCGCGCTCAGGCCGCGAACTTCAGGAGCTTGATGGCGTCGAAGTCCTGCACCCCGCCGCCCACGCGCTTCGTCGTGTAGAACAGCACGTAGGGCTTGGCGGAATAGGGATCGCGCAGCACCCTGACGCCCACCCGATCCACCACCAGATAGCCGCGCCGGAAGTCGCCGAAGGCGATGGAAAGGCTGCCCGCGGAGATCGCCGGCATGTCCTCCGCCTCCACAACGGGGAAGTTCATCAGGCTCGCCTCGGTTCCGGCCGAGGCCGGCGGCTGCCAGATATAGGCGCCCTCGGCATCCTTCATCTTGCGGATCGCGGCCTGGGTCTTGCGGCTCATCACCCAGCTCGCGTTCTGCCGGTAGCCCGCCTTCAGCGTGTAGACGAGATCGACCAGCACGTCGGACGGATTGCTCGCCGGGAACGCACCGGCACTGCCGGTGGCGAGATAGCCGATCTTCTCCCAGCTCCAGGCGCTTTCGGCGGCGGTGGTGTAGGACAGGAATCCTTTCGGCCGGTTGATTCCGTTGCCGGCGACGAAGGCCGCGCCCTCCTGCTCGGCGAACGCCGTCTCCACCTCCTCGGCGATCCACTGGTCGATGTCGACCGCCGCGTCGTCGAGCAGCGTGCCCGTCGCCGCCGGCATCGCGTAGAGCTCCATGGTCGGGTAGGAGAGTTCGGCGAGCGTCGGCGCCGCGGTTTCCGGCCGCGCCGCGGTCTCGCCCACCCAGCCGACCGCCGGCCCCGCGACCGAGAACGGCTTGCGGTAGACCGTGCCCGACACCTGCCGGCTGCCGGCGATGCGGCGGATCGGCGAGATCGCCGCCAGCCGGCGCATGATCTCACGCTCGGTCTCCTCGGGAACCACATAGCCGCCGTCGGCGGGCGAGGCCGCCGAAAGCGCCTTCGCCTCGAGCCCGGCGGCATGAACCGCCTCGCGCCCGGTTCGGACATAGGCCTCGAACGCCGCCTTGCGCTCGCCCGCGCCCGCCCGGCCGGCGGCCTCGCCGTCCTCCGGCGCCAGCCCCGGCCGCCGCGCCTTGAGGCTCGCATGGTCGAGCCGCCGCTTCTGGTCGTCGAGCGCGCGGTCGATGCGGTCGAGCCGCTCCAGCGTCAGCGCATCGGCGCTGGAACGCCGCTCGATCTCGTCGAGCCGGCGGTCGTTCACCTCCTTGAAGGTCTCGAACGCCGTCATGAAGTCCTCGAACGCGGAGACCGGATCGCGGCCGTCGCGATAGGAAGCCGCCGTCTTCGCCTCGGGGGCGCGCGGAATGTCCTGCATCGTCTCACCTCATCGTCAGGATGCGCTGTGCGGCCCGCCGGAACGATCCGGCGAGCGCGCGGGAAAGCTCGGCCCCCGCCGCGCCGGCGGTCTTCACCGCCGCGATGCGCGCCTCGGGCAGAAGCGGAAAGGTCACGATCGAGATCTCCCACAGGTCGATCTCGATCAGCGCGCGGCCGCCGCCCGCCGCGTCGCGCCGGGCCTTCACCGTGCGGAAGCCGATGGAAAGGCCGTCGATCGCCCCGGCGCGCATCAGCGCCAGCGCCTCCCGGGCGCGGGCGACTTCGGGCGCGAGCCGGCCGCGGACATGGAGCCCGCGCGCGTCCTCGCGGATGTCGAGCCAGCAGCCGATGGGCTCGCCCGGCTCGTGCTGCCACAGCATCTTCACGCCGGCCGCGCCGCGCGCGGCGAGCGAGCGGCGGAACGCACCCGGCATCACCCGGTCGCGGCCGAGGTCCTCGCGCCCGAACAGGCTGGCATAGCCCTCGAACACGCCGTCTGCGTCGGCGCGGCCCATCTCCGCCGGCACCGTCTTTGTCTCGCGGCGGGCGAGATCGACCGCCCCGGCCGCATCCTCCGCCGCAAGCAGCCTCCCGGCTCCGCCCCTTCCACCCCCGTTCCTGCCAGCCGCTCTCATGCCGCCCCCGCTCACGACGCCACCGCCCGGACCCGCGCGGCGCTGCGGCGCGGCGCCAGCACGGCGCCGAGCCCGGCGGCGAAGTCCCGGAACACCCGCCGGTGTTCGTCTTTGTCCCGGCCGGCCCGGCCGCCGAAGGCGGCACGCGTGAGCCGGCCCGCCGCGATCAGCAGCGTTGCCATGGCCGTTCTCCTTCTGGATCTGTCTGGGTCCGTCATTCCCGGTCACGGAACTGCGCGTTCAGCCGGGCGATCTCGTTGACGAAGTCGTTGAAGCGGCGGTTCGAGGCCGCAAGCTCGCGCAACGCCCACATCAGCAGGCCGCTCGCCCCGCTGGCACACAGGAACAGCGCGAGGTGGGCAAGGTCGCCGCGCTGGACGACCGATTGGGTGACGGGGTCCATGGGCGCCTCCGGGCGGTTGTCTGGTTTCAGTCGCCGCGTCGCGGGCCGTAGCCAACGGCGGCGCGTTTCTCGTCGTCGTCGAGGAAGCCGGCGGCGCCGACCCGCGCCCACAGCGCCTCGCGCTCGGTCGAGAGCGCCTCCACCGCGTCGACGTCGAAGGAAAGCCGCACCGGCCGGTCGAAGGCCGGCGCCAGCCAGGTCGAAAGCGCCGCCGCCGTGCGCGCCACCAGCGGCAGCACGGTCTGGCGCCACAGCGCCCGGTTGGCTTCCTGGTAGTTGGCGTAGGTGTTGTCGCCGGGGATGCCGAGCAGCATCGGCGGCACGCCGAAGGCGAGCGCGATCTCCCGCGCCGCCAGGTTCTTCGCCTCGACGAAATCCATGTCGCGCGGCGTCAGCGCCATCGCGCGCCAGTCGAGCCCGCCTTCCAGCAGCAGCGGGCGCCCGGCATTGCGCGCGCCGGAAAAGCCCTCTTCCAGCTCCTTCTTCAGCCGGTCGAACTGTTCGTCGCTGAGGTTGCCGCCCTCGCCGCCGCTATAGACCAGCGCCCCCGAAGGCCGCGCCGAATTGTCGAGCAGCGCCTTGGCCCAGGCCCCGGCGGCGTTGTGAATGTCGAGGCTCGTCAGCGCCGCCTCGATCGGGGCGAAGCCGTAATGGTCGTCGGTCGGGTGGAACAGCCGCAGGTGCAGGATCGGCCGCACCCCGGCCTCGCCATCGGCCGCGAAGCGCACGCTGCGCCCGCCCACAGAATAGTCGTAGGCGGAAGGCCAGCCGTCCGCGCCCGGCACCACCTTCATCCGGTCCGGGCGCAGCGCATGGAGTTCCCGCACCTCGCCGTCGACGCTGACCGCCTCCAGATAGGCGTTGCCCGCCACCAGAAGATGGCCATAGACCGCCTCCATCAGCTCCGCGCCGGCCCGGTGCCCGCCGGGCCGCGCCAGCAGCCGCGCGAGCGGATGGTCATCGATCTCGTGCTCGTCCTCGAACACCAACCACGGCACCGAAGCCGCCGCCTCGGAAATCGTCCGCACGGCGCGATAGACCACCGGATTGCGCCCGAAGCCCTCCCGCGCCAGTGCCCCGTGACACTTATTACAGGAGAGGCGGGATTAGGCGGGATCGGGTGGGATTTGGCGGGATAAGGTAATGATTGCCGGGGGATACGTGGTTCTGGAGGGCCGGGAGGCGGGACACTTGATCCTGTAGATAGGCCGGCCGGACGGGCGCGCGCGGGACACTTGAATTTGCAGATCGCCGCGCGCGCCGGAGGGGCTCTCAGGGGGCTCTTAGAGGCTGACCGCTGCGTCAGAGCTTGGAAACGAAGGCGGACACGAGCAAGCACCGCCCGGTGTCGGCGGCGAGCAACCCCTTATCGGCGTATATCGCTGATTTGATTTCGGTATTGGTATTGGGATCAACCCAACCAAAAGGCGGTCGAGCGCTCATTGCGATGTTCGGGTGTTCGCTATTGACCCCCAAAAACGATATCGACATTGCAATCTTCTTGCCGGATCGGTTTGTTACGGTCGCTGATAGCTCAATTGTCGGGGTGCTGGTCAATATTTCAACACCCTCTTTTATTATAAAATTCCCGACACGGACATCAGCCTGCTCGAACGTAAGGGCTGTAATGTCGTCAACGGACTTGAGGCACCACCACTTATTGTAGGACGGCGTGTCCGCCGAGGTTGGCGTGCCGTCCGGTTGCTCCCCTTCCGCGATCGCCGATGCAGGAAGCATCAGCATGAAGAACAGCGTCTTTGCAAGCTTCGGGAGCCCAGTCATGAAGTTACCCGTTTAGAGATTTGAAACGCACCCAGAGATAGCAATAAAGCGCAGAGGCGTACAACTACGAAGCCTCGCGTTTGCGGCTGCTGGCGTCGGCTGCTGTGGCGGCGATCTCCCTGCGGAGTTTGCCGGCCGCCATCTGGACCGCGCCGCGCCAATCTTCGGGTGCAATGCCTTCGGCGAGAATTTCATTGTGCATCTCGCCGCTTAGCCGGCCGAGGTCGCGCGAAGGCAAGCCGGCGCCGGCCTCCTTATAAGTGCGCTGAATCGCGTCAATAATCAGAGCCAGTAACTCTGGCTCCGCGGCCGGCGTGAATGTCGTCACCTGGCTTTGCGTCTGCATCGCCTGATCCTGATGTTGCCATTGACCGGTCCGCATTGACCCTTCTCCGGTCAGTAGCCAATGGGCGCTTACGCCAACGGCTTTTGCGATAGCCGCTGCGGTTGTCGCCTTGGGTTCGGATTGCGCGGTCAAATACATCTCTAAAGTCCGCCTCGGGATGCCGGTGAGCCTTGCCACCTCATTGCCGTTGCCGATCAGATCTACGCAGGCGCGAATGCGCATAGCAATTTCTCGCCTCCTCTCGTTCAGTTCCGCCTTCATCGCCCGAACCCGGAAATTGCTCGGCGGGAGCCCGTTCGGGTTTCCGACTTGAAATTAGCAATATCCCGCAATGACATAGACAATAATTGCGATGCGTGGCCTCGCACAAAAGGCGGAATAGATATTTTTCGCTTTATGTCATAGCGAGACTTTGCCATATTGGTCCCGTAAGTGATTACAGAAGTGATTTGCCCACCCCTGAAAAACCCGGCCTGCACGCCGGGCTATCTGAGGAATTCCGATGGCTTTGCGTCAGCCGGGCGGCCGATGGACCGTCTCCA
>JAEZMP010000103.1 GCA_023442215.1 Pseudomonadota bacterium | reverse complement strand
TCCGTGCCCTCGACACGCCCTGTCTTCGCCGCGTCGTTCATGTCACTCTCCGGTCCTGGCCCGTCCTTTAATGCGGCAGGGATTAAAGACGCTTTGCGCGGCCGCTGCAAACCGCCGGCCCGTTACCCCCCGCCAAGCGGCGCCCCGCGCCTCGCGAGGCCCCTCAGCCGATCTCCGGACCGGTTCTCGAACCGAAATGACGGATCTCGGAAACGTCCGGGCGGGCGCGGATCGCCTGCACGATCGGCACCAGCCGCTCGGCCCAGGCCGTGGCGCCGCCGCGATCGGCGATGAGGTCCTGCCGGATCTCCAGCAGCGCATGGGCGATGCCGCGGCGGGTGGCGTGGCGATAGAGCGTGTCGCCGCGCAGGGCGCCGTCATAGGGCTCGTTGTCGCCGACGACGAGTGCCGGGTCGGCCCGAAGTTGCGCGATCATCGGCAGTGCGGCCCGTGGATCGCTGTCCCAAAGCACCGCCGCATGCCACGGACGCGGTGTGCCGCGCCAGACGGGCGTGAAGCTGTGGATCGAGACCACCAGCGGCACGATCCCGGCCGCCAGCATGGCATCGAGCCGGGCCTCGATCGCGCGGTGGTAGGGCCGATGATAGGTCGCGAGCCGCAGTTCGCGCTCGGCCGCATCGGCCCGCGCGTTGCCCGGCACCACCGCACCGTCGGAGAGCCGCATCACCAGGGTCGGATCGTCCTCGCCGCGATTGGGATCGATCAGAAGACGGGAGAAGGTCGTCATCAGCGCCGGCGCACCGAGCCGGGCCGCCAGCGCCTCCGTCACCGCCGCTGCACCGATATCGTAGCCGATATGGCGCTCGAACTCCGCGGCCGGCAGGCCGAGGCTGCCATAGGCTGCCGGAACGCAGTTCGACGCATGGTCGCAGATCACGAGGATGCCGGTGCGGTCGTCGCCCTCGATCGCGACAAAGGGCGGCGGCTCGTCCTGAGTTCGGCCCGAAGCCGGGATTATGGAAGCGGACTGGGGTTCGGTCATGTGCGGCAGCGGTCGATTGGAGAACGGGGATCAAGCGGAGCGGCGGCGAGAGGAGAACGAAGCAGCGGGGCGATGGAGAGCGAACGTTCGGGGAGCGCGGACGTTTGGTGACTGCGGAGTCGGTACGCGACGTGCCCGGGGTCTTTCGAGGGAGCCCAGGCAAGCCCGCACGTACCCCGCTCATAGACAAATTCGGGCCGCAGAACACGGTGAATGAAGACGCTCCCGCCCGGCACAGCCAACGTCCGCCGCCCCGCAGCCCGACCGACCACCGGCGCAGGCCGGGGCGACCGCTCGACAGGCGGTCGTACGCGCAGCGTGCAGCGCCTTCGATCCGATGGCCTTATCGGATCGAAGGAAATCGCCTCCGACTCAAGAGGTTGGATAGACCCCGACCGCCCGTGCCACTTCGATGCGAACGGGACGTGATTTAGCCGTCTCTCCGCGCCCAGGCGTGACACGCCCACGCCCAACCACCGCAGTTTGGAACAAATTTCTCTTTTACTTCAGACAACTAGGGTGACCTCACCACCGCCGTCCACCGAGTTTTCGAAAGAACGCTGCCGTGGCCTTGCGTCGGCGCCGCCGATGATTATAGTGCCGCCGCGAGCAGCCTCGGACACGTACCGGCCTGCTTCCCGGAGAGGTGGCCGAGTGGTTGAAGGCGCACGCCTGGAACGCGTGTATACGGGAAACCGTATCGAGGGTTCGAATCCCTCTCTCTCCGCCACGCCATTGCCAGACAGACTGTAACAGCAGGCTTCGCCCGCGCACCGATTATCGGGGCGGGAGTGCTCTGTTGCGGTGAGAGCATCGAGAAAGCGCGAGAGCGGCCCACCGGCATGGTGCGGGACGTTGAACGTACCGCGGCGGATTTCGCCCTGCGATTTCTGAACGGCCAGGCTGATCGCGTTGCGGTCGCGAGCGGCAGCGATCCTGTTCCGCGCTGAAATGGCGGCCCAATCGATAGCCTTCATGTTAGATGCGAAAGTGCGACCCTCCTCGGTGACACGACACGGCCCTCACCGTCTCCGCCCGCTTCGCCGAATGCCGGTGATCGCTGTCGATGGTGAGGGTGGGCTTCAGCTATGGCGCCGTGGTCGTTTCGCTGTCGGGTTCATATTTGAGAATATCGCCCGGCTGGCAGTCCAGGTATCGGCAGATCGCATCCAATGTGTCGAACCGCATGCCTTTGACCTTTCCCTGCCTCAGCAAGCTGAGATTGGCTTCGGTGATGCCGATATATTCGGCCAGTTCCTTGGACTTGACGTTGCGCTGCGCCAGCATCGCCGCAAGGTTCACTCTGATGGGCATGGCGATCAGATGAACTGACTGTTTTCGTCGGCGAGCGCGGCGGCTTTTTCCATGGCCCAGGCCAATGACGCCACGACGCCTGCAAACAGCGCAAGGATCATCACATCGGAGCTGATCTCGATCGCGATCTGCTTCGGGCCGCCATTCCAGCTTAGCGCCAGCGTGAACAGCATGCCGGCCAACGGCTTCGCCAACGCGCTCAGCCCGGTACCGAGAGCGAAATCGCGCAGCCCGGCAATGCCTTCGGCGGCGAACGGCCGCCCTGCCGCGAACTGGGCGAGACAGGCGCGCAGCCGCAGCAAGCCCCAGCTCATGGGCAGGAGATGCAGCAGCGCAGTGGCGATCGCGGCGATCTGCATGCCGGTACCGTGAACCACGCGCTCTGAGCCGAGCAGCCAATAGCCGATCGCCAGCGCCGGCAACAGCACCGCCAGCCCCACGGCCACCACGCCCAGCGCGCTGAACGCGATGCGCGTCCGCGGCGACAGCCCCAAGGCCGCCTCCGATCCCAACTCGCCTGCGAAGACGAGACCGCCTCGGTTCTTCATGTCTCTCCCCTCCGGTCCGGCTTGAGCTATGGACGGAAAATTATTGTTTGACAATAATCTTCGGTGGCCGGTAAACGGAAATTGTTGTTTTACGATAATGGAGCCTATCGATGAACGCTCTCCGTGCCGCCCTGCTTACGCTTTCGCTCGGCCTCGCCCTGCCGGCTCAGGCCACGCCCTCGACGCCCACCGGGGCGATCTCCGTTGCCCAGGTGGTCGACCTGATCCAGCACGCGCCGACGGACAACGCCGCCCGGAATGCGGCGATGGCCTATCTCGCCGGCGTCGGGGAAACCACCGGGCTGCTGGTGGCCGAGGCCGGGCGGCGTTCCTCGATCAGGATGACCTGTTCGCGGTCGCTCGGCATTTCCAGCGATGCAGCTCTCGCCGCGCTTTCCCGCACGGACAAGGCGGCGTGGGGCGAGACCGCCGCGACCCCCATCCTCGTCGAGGACATGCTGAGCCGCGCAGGCTGCCGCTAAAGCCTCTGCCGTTCAGATCGAGGCGATCCGAACGGCGAGGATGTGCCCAACCCGCTGAATCCGGGGCGATCTCTTGGCGGTCGGACGGGTCCGCCCGACCGGAAGGAGCGCTGAGATTGGCCAATGCCGGGATTTCGATCGCTGGGGCGGAGCAGGCTCGCGATCATCGGGCCGAAATCATCCGGCACGCCGACGCGGGACAACGCCGTCATGCGCCCGCTGGGCGGGACCTGGCGGTCGTGCGGTTCCAGTCGAGGGCGGCGATGCGGGGATCGGCGGCGAAGGTGGCGGGGGGAAATTCGACCGCCTGGCGCGGGAACTCGCACAGGGCCTGCACGCCCGTAGCGCTGAGACGGATGCGCCAGGTCTGCCTGTCCAAAATCTGCCGGTCCAAAATCTGCCGGTCCGAAATCGGCCTCTCGAGGCTGTGCCCCGCCGGAGTCTGGCTCTCCGCCGGTTGGCTCGCCGCCACCGGTCTCTCCTGTCCCCGCGCCTCCTGCGCCCGCCCCTCGGCCTTTGCCCGGCCGGATGGCGCGGCCAACGCGCGGCAGGTCAGGACGGCGAGGTTGAAGCCGCCGGCGGGATCGCGGACCGAGCGGTAGCGGATGACCTCGGCGGCGGCGGCGCGGGCGGTGTCCGCGAAGGCCTGGCAGCCGGCATAGTCGAGCGGGTCGGTCCAGATGGCGGTGTCGCGCGACAGGGGCTCGGCGGCAAGGTCGAGCAGGCGATCCGTGGCGATGCCGGCGGAGAAGGCGGTGTATTCGGCCGCGCCGGAGGGCCACGGCGTCGCAGGCGATTCCGCGAAGAACAGCAGGCGATAGAACGCCATCTCGGCCACCGCGGTGGCCGGCGCCTCGGCCGCATAATAGACGCCCGGCGTGCGCCCCGCGCGGCGGAAGCGCGAACCGGTGGGATAGACGGCGCCGTAGCGGAAGGGCGTGGCCAGCAGGAAATCGAGGTGACGGCATTCCGGAGGCACCGCCGGCTTGGTGTCCTCGATCAGTTCCTCCAGCAGGGCCTGTTCGGCCAGGCTGTCGGTCAGCTTGAGGGTCGAAACGCGATGCTGCGCCTCCACGAGGCGCCAGCACGGCCCCTCGAAGCGCCGGAACTCAGACGAGAGCGCGTCGCGCGTCCAGATAGGCGATGACATCGACGAGCCCGCTCACGGTTTGCACCTTCTCGATCGGCCGGCCGTCGAGGGCGGTGTTGGGGTTGGCGAGCCAGCGCGCCGCGACCGTCTCGTCGCCGCCGACGATGGCATCGAGCGACCGGAACAGCCGCACGAACAGCACCGCCAGTTCGAACGGCTT
>JAEZMP010000052.1 GCA_023442215.1 Pseudomonadota bacterium | reverse complement strand
TGGACAGACTGAAGACCACGCCCACCGAGGCGGAGATCGTCGCACGCGCCGAAGCCATGATCCCGTGGCTGCGGGAGAAGGCCGATGCGGTCGAGAAGGCGCGCATGGTGCCGGCCGACACCATCGCGGCCTTCCAGGAGGCGGGGTTCTTCCGCATCCTCCAGCCGCGGCGCTGGGGCGGCTACGAGATGAGCCCCAACGTGCTCAACCGGGTGCTGATGGAACTCGGCCGCGGCTGCCCGTCGAGCGCCTGGAACGTCATGGTGCTCGGCGTCCACCCGTTCGAGGTGGGCCTGCTCGACCCGAAATGCGGGGAGGAATTGTGGGGCGAGGACTCGAGCCGCCTCGTCTCCTCCTCCTATGCCCCGTTCGGCACGGTGAAGGCGGTCGACGGCGGCTATGTCCTCAACGGCGACTGGCTGACGTCGAGCGGCTGCGACCACGCCTCCGGCGGCGCCTTCCTGGGCGGCCGCCTGAGCGAGAACGGCGAAATGGTCTTCCGCTCGTTCTGGGTGCAGGCGAGCGATTTCGAGATCGTGGACGACTGGTTCGTCGTCGGGCTCGCCGGCACGGGCAGCAAGAAGCTGGTGGTGAAGGACGCCTTCGTGCCGGCCTACCGCAGCCACATCATCGCCGATTATGGCGAGAAGAGCCACGGACACGTCGCTGACCTCTACAAGATGCCGTTCTTCTATGTGTTCTACGCGGCTGTCTCGTCGGTCATCGTCGGCATGGCGCGCGGCATGGTCGATCTCTACATCGACCACATGAAGCCGCGGCAGAACCTGAACCAGGCCGTCGGGGCCGCGGTGAACGACCCGTTCATCAAGGCGCGGCTCGGCGAGGCGTCGGCGAAGATTCTCGGGGCGGCGACCCGCATCCTGCACAACACCGACGAAGCCTGGAGCTATGCCGCCCGCGGCGAGCTCGTGCCGCTCGACGTTCGGGTCCGCCACTTCGCCACCAACCAGTTCACCGGGGGCGAGTGCTTCGACGCCGCGCACATGATCTTCAAGAAGACCTCGACGCGCGGGGTGTGGCTGAACAATCCGATGCAGCGCCAGCTGCGCGACATTCTCGTCGGCGCCAATCACATCACCCAGAACCAGGACAATATCGGCGATCTCCTGGGCGGACAGATGCTCGGCAATCCGATGCCCGCCGCCAACCCGTTCGGCGTGCGGCCGTGAACGCCGAGATCGCCGCGGCGCGCGGCCACATCAACCAGCGGCTCGACTGGACGTCGAACGAGCGGCTCGGCCTGCTGCCGACCGTTCGCGCCGAGGACCACCGGCTCGGGATGCGGCAGCTCGCTGCCGGCGTCTCCATCATCACCACTCTCTGCGACGAGACCCCGGTCGGCCTCACCGCCACGGCGGTGTGTTCGGTGACCGTCGATCCGCCGCGGATGGTGGTGCTCGTGAACAAGAAGGTCGCCGCGGCGGACGCCATCCTCGCCAGCGGCGCGCTGTGCATCAACGTGCTGTCGGCGCAGCAGGCTGAGCTTGCCCGGGTGTTCGCCGGCATGGTGGAGGGCGTCCACGGTCCGGCCCGGTTCGATTACGGCCGGTGGGGGACCCGCGTCACCGGCGCGCCCGTGCTCGAAGGCGTGCTCGCGAGCTTCGATTGCCGGGTGATCAAGGTCTTCGACGAAAGCACGCACCACGCCCTGCTGTGCGACGTGCTCGATATTTCCGAGCCGCCCGGCGGAGAGCCCCTGATCTACGTGAACGGCACCTTCTGCCGCGTCAGCCCTCTGGAATCCTGCGAATGAGCGAACCCTTCACCGAGGCGGCGACGAGCCGCTTCGTCCGCGTGCGCGAAGGCGCGGACGACCTCAACATCCATTACAACGACTGCGATCCCGGCAATGCCCGGGAGACGGTCGTGATGCTCCACGGCTCGGGTCCCGGCGCGTCGGGCTGGGCGAACTTCACCCGCAACATCGAGCCGCTGACGGACGCGGGCTACCGCGTCCTCCTCGTCGATTGTCCCGGCTGGAGCAAGAGCGACACCATCGTCAGCACGGGGTCCCGCTCGAACCTCAATGCCCGCGTGCTGGCGGGCGTCGTCGATGCGCTGAAGCTCGACCGCGTCCACATCGTCGGCAACTCCATGGGCGGTCACAGCGCGGTTGCCTTCGCGCTCGACAATCCCGCGCGGGTGGGCCGGCTGATCCTGATGGGCGGCGGAACCGGCGGCGCAAGCCCCTTCACGCCGATGCCGACCGAGGGCATCAAGCTTCTCAACGCGGTCTACCGCGCCCCCACCATCGAGAACCTGAAGGCGATGATGAACATCTTCGTCTTCGATCCGGGCAGGCTTACCGAGGAGCTGTTCCAGGCGCGGCTCGAAAACATTCTGAAGCGGCGCGATCATCTGGAGAACTTCGTCAGGAGCCTCGATCTCAATCCGAAGCAGTTCCCCGATTTCGGGCCTCGGCTCGGCGAGATCGCGGCTGAGACGCTGGTCGTGTGGGGCCGCAACGACCGCTTCGTGCCGATGGATGCGGGGCTGCGCCTGATCGCGGGCATCCCGAACTCGGAACTCCACGTCTTCAACAATTGCGGCCACTGGGTGCAGTGGGAGCACGCCGCGTCGTTCAACGCGCTGGTGCTCGGCTTCCTGGCGAGGGGGGCGGCATGAGCGCGGACCCCATTACCGCTGCCGCGGATCGCCTCTATGAGGCGGCGCGCACCGGGCGCCCCTGCGAGCCGGTGCGCGACCTCATCGGCCTCGACCTCGATGCCGCCTATCGGGTCCAGTTCCACAACACCCGGCGCGACACCGAAGCCGGGCGACGGCTGGTCGGGCGCAAGATCGGCCTCACCTCCCGCGCGGTGCAGCAGCAGCTCGGCGTCGGCCAACCCGATTTCGGCGTGCTGTTCACCGACATGGAATATGGCGACGGCGAAGAGATTCCGTTCGACCGCCTGCTCCAGCCGAAGGCCGAGGCCGAGATCGCCTTCGTCCTCAAGGCCGACGTGCTGGCCCCGGACGCGACCCCGACCGAGATCTGCCGCGCGGTGGATTACATCGTCCCGGCGATCGAGATCGTCGGCAGCCGCGTCCGGAACTGGGACATCCGCATCTCCGACACCATCGCCGACAACGCGTCGAGCGGCTGCTACGTCGTGGGCGGGCCACTCCGGCGCCTCGACGGCATCGACCTGCCGGCGCTCGGCATGGTGCTGGCGCGCAACGGGATCGCGGCGTCCCAGGGCAGCGGGGCCGCCTGCCTCGGCAATCCGATCAACGCCGTCGTCTGGCTCGCCCGCACCTGCGCCGCCCTCGGCATGCCGCTTCGCGCCGGCGACGTGGTGCTGAGCGGCGCCCTCGGACCGATGGTCCCGGTCGCCCCCGGCGACCGCCTCGAAGCCCGCATCGCCGGCCTCGGTGCCGTGACGGTGTCGATCGGCGCGGCCGCTCTTTCGGAGACAGCACCATGACCACGCGGAAACTGAACGCGGCGATCATCGGCTCGGGGAATATCGGCACCGACCTGATGATCAAGATCATGCGGATGTCGCGGCACCTCGAAATGGGCGCCATGGTCGGCATCGACCCCAATTCCGACGGCCTCGCCCGGGCGGCGCGGCTCGGCGTGCCGGTAACGCACGAGGGCATCGACGGTCTCACCCGCCTGCCCCATTACCGGGACATCGCCGTGGTGTTCGACGCGACCTCGGCCAAGGCGCACATCGCCAACGGCGCGGTGCTGCAGAAGGACGGCAAGAAGGTCATCGACCTCACGCCGGCGGCCATCGGGCCGTTCACGATCCCCGCGGTCAACGGCGAGGCGAGCCTCGACGCACCGAACATCAACATGGTGACGTGCGGCGGTCAGGCGACCATTCCGATGGTCTACGCGGTGCGCCGCGCCACCGATCGCGTGATCTGGGGCGAGATCGTCGCCTCGATCTCCTCGCGGTCGGCCGGACCCGGCACCCGCGCCAACATCGACGAGTTCACCGAGACGACGTCGAAGGCGATCGAGGTGCTCGGCGGCGCCGAGCGGGGCAAGGCGGTCATCATCCTGAACCCGGCCGAGCCGCCGCTCATCATGCGCGACACGGTCGTCACCCTGAGCCAGGGCGGGGACCGCGACGCGATCGAGGCCTCCATCCTCGACATGGTCGAGACCGTCCGCGCCTACGTGCCGGGCTACAGGCTCAAGCAGAGGGTGCAGTTCGAAACGGTCGGCGACAATGCGCCGGTGCGCATTCCCGGCCTCGGCCCGGCGACCGGGCTGAAGACGACGATCATGCTCGAGGTCGAGGGCGCCGCGCATTATCTGCCGGCCTATGCCGGCAATCTCGACATCATGACTTCCGCCGCCCTGATCTCCGCGGACCGCTGGGCCGGGCGGATCCTTGCGAAGGACGCCGCCTGATGGCCCGACCCGACAAGACCAAGCTCTACGTCCAGGACGTCACCCTGCGCGACGGCATGCACGCCGTCCGCCACCAGTACGACCTCGCGACCACGCGGGCGATCGCCCGCGCGCTCGACCGGGCCAAGGTCGATGCCATCGAGGTCAGCCACGGCGACGGCCTCAGCGGCGCGACCTTCAATTATGGCTTCGGCGCCCACGACGACGTCGAATGGATCGCCGCCGTCGCCGGGGAATGCAGCCACGCCGTCGTCACGGTGCTGCTGCTGCCCGGCATCGGCACGGTGCACGACCTGAAGGCCGCCTACGATGCCGGCGCGCGCTCGGTGCGCGTCGCCACCCATTGCACCGAGGCCGACGTGTCGCGCCAGCACATCGAGGCGGCGCGCGCCCTCGGCATGGACACCGCGACCTTCCTGATGATGGCGCACATGATTCCGCCCGAGGCGCTGGCGGAGCAGGCGAAGCTGATGGAGAGCTACGGCGCGGAATGCGTCTACGTGACGGATTCCGCCGGCGCGCTGCTGCCGGAGGACTATACCGCCCGGGTCGGGGCGCTGCGCGACGCGCTGAAGCCCGAGACGGAAATCGGCGTCCATACCCACCACAACCTCACCCTCGGGGTGGCGAACGCCGTCGCCGGCATCGAGGCCGGCGCGGTCCGGGTCGACGCCTCCCTCGCCGGCATGGGCGCGGGGGCCGGCAACGCCCCGCTCGAGGCGCTCGTCGCCGTGCTGAAGCGCAAGGGCATCGAAACCGGCTGCGATCTCAACGCGCTGATGGATGCCGCCGACGATCTCGTCCGCCCGCTCCAGGACCGGCCGGTGCGGGTGGACCGGGAAAGCCTCTCGCTCGGCTATGCCGGGGTCTATTCGAGCTTCCTGCGCCATGCGGAGAGTGCCTCCGCGCTCTACGGCGTCGATACCCGCGACATCCTCGCCGAACTCGGCCGCCGCCGCATGGTCGGCGGGCAGGAGGACATGATCGTCGACGTCGCCCTCGATCTCGCCGCCCGCAGGGACGCGGCGGCGGCCTGACACACGGGCGCGCGGGCCTCTGACGGTCCGCGCGCCCGACACGCCAACCGCCGGGCCTCGAGGTCACGGCGGACGCAAGAACAAGCGGCTGCAACGCGCCGCACTGACCGGAGGAAAATGCCGTGACGAAGGCGATGAAGGCGCCCGCCGCAAGCGGGCGCGTGCTTCTTTATGTGTTTCTGGCCGCCATCATCGAAGGGTTCGACCTTCAGGCCGCGGGCATCGCCGCGCCCAAGATCGGGCCGGCGTTCAACATGTCGCCGCAGCAGATGGGGCTGTTCTTCTCGTCGGCGACGTTCGGCCTGATGTTCGGGGCGCTCGCCGGCGGCTACACGGCCGATCGCTGGGGCCGGCGCGCCGGACTGACGTTCGCCCTCGCGGCGTTCGGTTTCGCCTCGATCGCGACGGTGTTCGCGACATCGGTCGAATCCCTCATCGTGCTGCGCTTCGTCACCGGCCTCGGTCTCGGCGGCGCGCTGCCCAACCTCGTCTCCATCGCCGCCGAGGCGGTGGGACCGGAGCGCAAGGGGCGCGCGGTGGCGCTTATGTATGCCGGCATGCCCCTCGGTGCGGCGGTCGCGAGCCTCGTCGCCCTGCTCGGCTTCCACGGCGGGGACTGGCGGTCGATCTTCCTCGTCGGCGGATTGCTGCCGCTGCTGCTGGTGCCGTTCATCTATCTCGGCCTGCCGGCGATGACGATCGCGCGGAACGCGACCGCGCCGAAGACGCCGTGGACCGTGGTGTTCCGGCGCGACGCCATGGCGGCGACGCTGCTGCTGTGGAGCGCGTTCTTCCTCGGCCTCCTCGTCGTCTATCTCCTGATGAACTGGCTGCCGCAATTGCTGGTGGCGCAGGGCTTCTCGCGGGACGAGGCCTCGCTCGCGCTCATCCTCTACAGCCTCGGAGGTGCGGTCGGCAGCCTGCTCGGCGGCCGCGTGCTCGACAGTGCCCACCGCGTCGGCGCCATCGCCGCGAGCTTCGCCTTCGTCGCGGCGATCCTGGCGCTGCTCGGCCTTCTCGCGCCGGCCCTCGCCACGATGCTCGTCACGGTGACGCTCGCCGGCATCGGCGTGCTCTGCGTGCAGTCGATCCTCTACGGGATCGCCCCGCAATGCTATCCGACCGAGATCCGGGGCACCGGCGTCGGCGTGGTCGTCGCGGTCGGGCGGCTCGGATCGATGGTCGGTCCGCTGCTCGCGGGCCTTCTGGTGGCCCAGGGCAGCACCCCGAGCGACGTCATGCTGGTCCTCGTCCCGATCATCCTCGCCTGCGGCGTCGGCACCCTCGCCCTCGTCTCGGCCCGCTTCCGGCCGGTGCTTGCCTGACGGGTGCTTGTCTGACAGGTCACCGCGGCTTTTCACATCTGGATTGAGGGGGCTGTCACGGCCCCCTCATTCGCACGGGCTCCTCCACGGCGAGGTTCGTCCGGTCGCGCGAAGGCGATCGGCGGTCTGCACTCCCTCAAGGCGCCATGGTGCGGACGGCGTCCGGAACCTCATATCCCCACGTGCCGTAGATCCGCGCGATCACCTCCGCCATCAGCGCGATCTCGGGGGAATGGTCGCCGGCACGAACACTCATGATGATCGGAGACGTGGGGCGTTCGACGAGGTAGCGGTAGCACACCCCTTCCACCTGGAAGGTGTGAACCGATTCCGGGACGATGGCGATGCCCTCCTCCGCCGCGACGAGGCCGATCGCGATCTGGAGCTCGCGGGCTTCGTGGCCGATGCGGACGGCGACGCCGTGATCGTGCAGCAGCCGCAGAACCTGATCGGCATAGCTCGGGCGCGGCTGGCGGGGATAGAGCACGATCGGCTGACCCTCGAA
>JAEZMP010000013.1 GCA_023442215.1 Pseudomonadota bacterium | reverse complement strand
AAATCACCGACGTGCTGGAGAAGACAGGCCCCCCGAGCACCGTCAGCGTCTTGCCGTCGCCGGTCACGGCACCCGTCACGCCCGCGACGTCGATGGTGGCGTCGTCGGCGAGGGTGATCGGGCCGCTCAGGTTCGCCGTTCCGCTGAAGACGGCGCCATAGATGCCGCTGCCGGCATTCGCGGTGTCGCCCGTGCCCGAGATGGTCAGCGGCTCCGCGACCGTGCTCGAGGCCGAGACCAGCAGCGTCGCACCGGAGGCGACCGTGGTGCCGGCCGCGGTCGAGCCGAGCCCGCCGGCATAGATGATCTCGAGCGTGCCCTCCGTGACGGTCGTGGCGCCCGTATAGGTGTTCGCGTTGTTGTTGAACGTCGCCCGCCCGGTACCGAGCTTGTCGATGGTGCCGCTGCCGGAAATGACGCCGTTCAGCGCGAGCGCGCTGTTGCCCGTGCCCGAGGTGTTCAGCACGAGCGCGGCGTCGTTGGCGATATCGCCCGCAACCGATCCCGTCGTGCCGCCGTCGCCGAGCTGCAGCGTGCCCGCCGAGATCGTGGTCACGCCCGTGTAGCCATTGTTCGCCGTCAGCGTCAGCGTGCCCGCGCCCTGCTTCGTCAGGATGCCCGAACCCGTGATCGACCCGGCGAAGGTCTGCGCGACCGGGTTGGCGAACACCAGCGCCGCGTTGTCGGCGATGTCGCCCACGACCGATCCGACGCCCGACACGTTGCCGAGCTGCAGGATACCCGCCGTCACCGTCGTGCCGCCCGTGTAGGTGTTCGCCCCGCTCAGGATGAGCGTGCCGTCGCCGATCTTCTCGACGCCGTCGCTGCCGGCGATAGCCGAGGCGATAGAGGCGACTGTGGACGCCCCGTCCACGTCGACCTTGGGGGCGGCGGAGGTGTTCGCAAGCGTCAGCGCGCCGCCGGTGATCTCATAGCCCGACGTCAGGAACTTGAGCGCCTTGGCTCCCACCGGACCGGACGACGTATCCACCGTCACGGTTCCCGCAGTGCCGGCGAAGATGGCCGCTTTGGTATTGTCGGACGCCACCCGGCTCGTGCCGCCGGAATTGGTCCAGTTCGTGACCGTGTTCAGAGCGGTCCAGGTGCCGTCGCCGCCAGCCACCGGTCCGGAACTGCCGGTCGTGGTGGTGCCGTTCCAGTAGAGACCAGAGCCGACGACCTGAAGAGTCAGCAGCCTCGTATTGGTATCGACGCTTGCCGTATAATCGAAGTCCGACGACCCCGTGATGCTGGTGAAGCCGTTGTTGCCGACGCCTCCAATAAGAGTGCCCGCGTAGTTAACGAGAGTATAGATGCCTTCGGACAAGGTGCTGTTGCTAGAGATGACCAGCGCACCCTGGTATAATAGGTCGGCCCCAGCGGCGATGAGGGGGGTGGAATTCGGGGCGCCGAGGGTTACGGTGAGGGTTGAGCCTGCGTCCATCGCGAACGAGCCGCCGGAAACCGTGAGCGCCGAATTCCCCGAGACGGACTGAATCTTAACGGTGCCGCCGGGGCCTCCGTGAACGGATCCCGTCACTGTCACGGCCTGTGGGCTGTTCTCCAGGGTGCCGCCGCTGTTGACGGAGATCGCCCCGATGATCGTGCCCCCCGTGCTCGCGTTTCCGAGTTGGAGGGTTCCTCCGTCGACCGACCATGCCGCCGTGGCCGAACCGGCCTGCGTTCCGCTGAACACCCATTTTCCGGTGCTGTTCACGCTGACGGTGTCCATCAGCTGAAACTGCGCGCTGCTCCCGCTTCCGGCATCCAGGTTTGAAAGGTCGAACACGCCGCCTAAACCACTGAACCGCAGCGTGTTGGAGTCTCCCGGCCCCGACGCGCCGATCACATTGCCTGTGATCGTCGCGTAGGTCTGGCCCGAGGTGCCACCGTTGCCTTGAAGTTCGAGAACGTTCGTGACGCCGGTCAAGCCGCTGGTGAACTCGACTGCGGCCGCCCGTGTAATGCCGTTCGGGCCGGCTCCGCTGAGGCCGCCTTCAATGGCGGCGGTCGGAGCAAGTACCAGCGTTACGCCGCTACCCGAAATGCCGACGCCGCCGAGACCACCGAGCGCGGTCAAGCCGACGAGGCGGGTTATGGCTCCGCCCGCACCGCCCGCTCCACCGACAATCGTGGTAGCGGCATCGATTGTGACAGTGCTCGCGCCGGTTAGTAGCAGGCCATAACCGCCATCACCGCCAGAGCCGGCGGATGTCTGACTCGTCCCGCCGCTATCACCACCTGCGCCGCCAGCGCCACCGGTTATGTTTGTACCGATCGTGATCGCAGCGCTTCCGGTGAGCACCGCGCCATACCCACCGGCGCCACCACCACCGCCGACGCTGAGGGGTCCGGTTCCCGAGCCGCCCTTGCCGCCCTTGCCGCCTGTCACGACGCCCGTCGGCGCCGTGGCCCCGACATATCCGTGAGCACCACCACCGCCACCCCCGCTATTCACGCCATCCGTGTACCCATTCGAACCGTTGGCGCCTGGTGAACCGCCGCCGGCACCGCCCCCTGAGTAGTAGCCGAAGCCACCGACGCCGCCGGTGGCACCTGCGCCGCCACCTCCACCCGCGGCCCCATCGCCGGTAGTTGTATAGCCCGATCCGCCGTCCCCGCCGGCGTTCGTCGCGTCACTGACACCGCCCGCACCGGAGTTCGCACCGGTCCCACCGCCCGCGCCGCCGTCGGCCATCGCCTGCTGGTCGAAACCGAGCGGTGCCAGCCCCGAAGGCAAAGCGGCGAGCGCCGTGGATGCCAGCAGCAACAGGCCCCACCGAAACCGTGCCGAAGTGCGGGCGACCGGATCGACGGCGAAGCTCTTGCGAGAGGTTGGGTTAGTCATGTCGTCCCCGCGTTTTCGGAAGGCGCTGAAACGGAGGCGTGCCCCCCCGAGGGCGGAGGTGCCGGCAACCCTATTTCAGAAATAATGCGTCTAATTTCATTAGATACGCGGTGGTCGGCGGGCGCTACCGGGCGTACGAAGTGGTCTATCCGGATTACGAAAAATAGGGCGACAAGCGGCCGATGTGACATTTCCGCAAGGATTTTGACTGCGCGGCACGGCACCAAAATGGCCCTTAGAGCTAGCCCGGTTAAGAGCTGAACCGCTGGAACCGCTTGTGATTCTGTCGTCGGTGCCGACGCGATGGGGGCGTCGATGCGGAACCGCGAGAACCCGAAGGATTACCAGCGCAGCAGTCCGGCCGACCCGACCGGTCTGACCGACGCGGAATTGGCTCTGGTCCGGTCTCACGTCGACGTCCCGCAAGTCGGCTTCGGTCGACGCCGTTGGGGCGATCTTCGAGAGTTGGTCAACGCCGTCTTCTACATCCCAGAGACCGGTTCCCAATTGCACGCTTACCGCGCGATCTGGCCCCGCACAAAACCGTCCAAGATTACGTCATCCTCAGGCAACGCGACGGGACGCTCGGTCGTCTCCACCATGATCTCTACGAGCAGGCCCGAGAAAAGGTTGGCCGGGAAACCTGCCCCACCCTCGCTATCGTCGGCAGTCGGAGCGTGAAGAGCGCCGAAAGGGGGGAATTCGCCCGACCCGGTCCGCTATGACGCGGGGAAGAAGGTCAAGGATCGCAAACGGCATGCGGTCATCGACAGCCTCGGTCTTATGCTCGGGGCCACTTCTTGCTTGCCAACAGCCAAGATCGGGATGGCTGCCTGCCCGTGTCGAAGAAGGTCCGGCGCCTCTTCCCATTCCTCGAAAAGGTTGTCGCCAACGGCGGCTACCGAGGGGGCGATACTCTCACCCTAGCGCGAAAACGCCAGCGTACGCATGGCCTGCGGGTCAGAATCTATCGGCGCTAAATGGTGGAGCTCGCGCGATTGGAACTTCATCCTCCCGGCTGCAATCAAGCCCGCGTTTCCATCCGTCCCTCGCGCTTCGCCCGATCGATAAGGTTCTTAACTGACGACGGCGCCCAGCGTGTTCGTCCCCGCGGGGTTCGCTCGTGGTGTTGTTCGAGCCGGGCGGCGATTTCTCGAAGGGTCAACTTGGGGTTCGCAGCATCGATGCTCGCGGCGAGAGACAATAAGCGGTCCTGTCCGAGCCTTGGCTTCGCGCGGCGAGCCATATTGGTCGAGGCCCAGGTTTCGTCGACGAAGACCAGTCGGTCGGGATCGAGGTCGAGTTGCCCCTCGAACCAATGCTGGCGCCGTGTCAGTATGTCGGTGCGATAATGTTCGCTCGCGTGTGCGGCCTTTTTTTGCGCGTGATGGCGTGACGTGCGAAGAAGCGTTGGATCGTGTGGTAGCCGAAGACGAGCCCCTGCGTCGCCAGGCTGGCCCGTACCTCCTCGATGGTGCGTCTCGGTCGGGTCCAAGCGTCGCCATCACGGCCTCACGATGAACCTCAATCCGATCCGAACGCCGGTCGCCGCCGAGCCGCTCGGGTCGCCTCGCTCACGCTCTCGTTTACGCCAACGGGTGACGCCGGCGGCGCTCACACCAAAGCGCCCGCCCGCCCACGGTGCGTCGCACCAGCTTCAACGGCTCGAGGCACCCGATCCCGAAGATCGACTGAAAGTACTCTCGACAAGCCCGCTGGCCTCCCTCCCCGCAAACACTCCGAATCACTTCGCAACCGATTTCAGAATCCTTTTCTATTCATTCAGATCGGGTTCCGCTTTAAACCGACAGCACGCCCGGTCACTTCTCTCAGGTACGAAAACGGCTCTGCTGCGCTCGCGCCAGCGCCTCAGACGGGAGATCGCCGTAGCGCTCTCGATAAAGCCTCGCGAAGTTGCCCATGTTGGTGAAGTACATAGAGGCGATTCCGGATACGGTCATTCCTGGCCGAGCCGTTGTGATCAATTCGTGCACCTTTTCCAATCGGCGATCTGTAATCCACTGGATCGGTGTTCGCCCGGTCGTTGTGCGAAAATGATACTGAAGGCTTCTCGCTGTCAGCCCGCTGATCCGCTCGAGTTCGGTGAGGGTCAATTTCTCCGCGAGGTTTGCCTCGATGTAGTCGAAAACAAGGTCAGCCCGATGTCGTGGCACATCATTCCAGCGGCGCTGACTAAGAAGTAATAGATTGGGTCGCATTAAATGAACGACCATGCGCGTTATCATGTCCGAAAGGCCTGATCGCTCCATCTTGATCGGGTCTGATCCCATCGCATCCAACATGGCGATATACTGCATAAAAACTGTATTTAGATCGATATTACCGATTCGCAAGTTGAGCGTGCGAGGACTTGTAAAATCAATCAACCGCTCCCGGTCCTCTGCGCCCACCATGACATGAGCCACCGTCTCAAGGCGTTCTGGGGCAATGTCGATGCCGACCGCCACACGCGGCCCGCTTTCACCGTTGCAGCCTCCAGGCGGCAGATAAAGGGCGCGGCTCCGTTGCCCCCAAGAAAACAGGCGCCCGTCGCAGGACGTGGTGGTCCGACCAGCGAGTGCCAACATAAGAAGGCCGCTGGGAGAACCTGACGCCGAAAATCCCATCGGCGTACTCGCCATCGCGGTGAGGCGTACACTCTCGGAGCTGGCGACGGAGAAACAGAGCCCTAGTTTAGGTGAAGATCTGCGCGTCTGATACTCGATCGTGGCACTGCCCTTGGCCGTCAGTCGTTCCGACACAACAGCCGTATCTCTGAAATTAACTGCAGCTTCACGTCCAAACGGTAGCAGATCCACCGCTCTTCTCGTTCTCCGCCTGCGCTCTTTATCTGGATTAGGTTCATCCATGATTATCTCAATACGAGTAGAGGAACTATGGAGAGTTGCTCGTGGACGCGCAGCAGCATGGGGTTGCGATAGAACAGCGGCAGGCCGGGCACCGCCGCCGTGGTGGCCTCGGGAGCAGCTGAAGGCGTCTGGGTCATCGGGCGCGGTTCCTTGTGTCTTCGGC
>JAEZMP010000601.1 GCA_023442215.1 Pseudomonadota bacterium | reverse complement strand
CGCCACCCACGAGATGGGGTTCGCCCGCGAGGTGGCCGACAAGGTCTGCTTCCTCCATGCCGGTCTCGTCCACGAGGAAGGCCCGCCCGAGCAGATCTTCGGCGATCCCCACGACGATCGCACCCGCGCCTTCCTGAAGCGCATCATCGAGGCCGGGCGGCTTTAGGAGCGCTTCCCGTTCAGATCGGTTCGATCTCAACGGGATAGCTCCAGGGCGCCCTCCCGCCGGCCGCGTGTGCCCTGTCGGCGCCGCCTTCAGGATCGTGCCATGTTTGCGGCGCATGATGCGTGCTTCGGTTCCCACGCCCCGGGGATCGTGCTTAATCTCCTGTCGTCGCCCCTTTCAACGCCGGTTTCCATGAACAACCCGATCTCGGCCAGCCGTCCCCGTCCCGAAACCTTCCTCGAGCCGGAAGCGGCGCTGGAGCGCGTCCAGGCGCTCTACGACGGCGAGCTCGAGTATCTGCGGCGACATTTCCGCGCCTTCTCGGAAGGCGACATGCCGGAAGGGCGCGTCCGGGCGTTCTATCCCTATGTCGGCCTCGCCACCCATTCGTTCGCCCGGGTCGACACCCGCCTGTCCTACGGCTTCGTCTCGTCCCCCGGGCTCTACCGCACCACCATCACCCGCCCGGACCTGTTCGATCATTATCTGCTGGAGCAGTTCCGCCAGCTCGTCGACAATCACGGCCAGCCGATCGAGGTCGGGATCTCGTCGACGCCGATCCCGATCCATTTCGCCTATCCCGACGGCATCCACATCGAGGCCTCGCTGACGGCCGACCGCCTGCGCAACCTGCGCGAGGTGTTCGACGTCCCCGATCTCGCACTGATGGACGACAGCATCGTCAACGGCACCCACGAGGCGCGGCCGGGCGAGCCGCGGCCGCTGGCGCTGTTCACCGCGCCGCGGGTCGACTATTCGCTGCACCGGCTGCGCCACTATACCGGCACCAGCCCGGAGCACGTGCAGAACTACATCATCTTCACGAACTACCAGTTCTATATCGACCAGTTCGTGCTGCACGCCCATGCGACCATGGCCGATCCGGAAAGCGGCTACGATTCCTTCGTCGAGCCCGGCAACCGCGAGACCGCCAACATCCGCCACGGCGGCGACGCGCGCGGCGAGGCGCTGACCCGGCTGCCGCAGATGCCGGCCTATCACCTCAAGCGCCGCGACGGCTCCGGCATCACCATGATCAATATCGGCGTCGGGCCGTCCAACGCCAAGACCATCACCGACCACGTCGCGGTGCTCCGTCCCCATGCGTGGCTGATGCTCGGCCACTGCGCCGGCCTGCGCAACACCCAGCGCCTCGGCGATTACGTGCTGGCGCACGGCTACGTGCGCGAGGATCACGTGCTCGACGCCGACCTGCCGGTGTGGATCCCGGTGCCGGCGCTGGCCGAGGTGCAGGTCGCGCTGGAGCAGGCGGTCGGCGAGATCACCGGCCTCGTCGGCTGGAGCCTGAAGAGCATCATGCGCACCGGCACCGTCGCCACCATCGACAACCGCAACTGGGAACTGCGCGACCATCGCGAGCCGGTGCAGCGCTTCAGCCAGAGCCGGGCGATCGCGCTCGACATGGAGAGCGCCACCATCGCCGCCAACGGGTTCCGCTTCCGCGTGCCCTACGGCACCCTGCTCTGCGTCTCCGACAAGCCGCTGCACGGCGAGATCAAGCTGCCGGGCATGGCCGATGCGTTCTACCGCAGCCAGGTGGACCAGCACCTGCAGATCGGCATTCTGGCGATGGAAAAGCTGCGCGCGCTCGGGCTGGAACGGCTGCACAGCCGCAAGCTCCGCAGCTTCACCGAGGTCGGTTTCCAGTAGCGGCACCGATTCGCGCGGCGCCCGGTTCCGCCGGGACGGAATTTGGCGTTGGCAGACCGGCGCCGGTTCGATTAGACACGGGGATGCGAGCCGGCCCGGGCGGGCGGGCTCCGGGAGCCGCCGGACCGGCGGGAGCTGAGGCGAAGAGGAACGACATGGGCGCAGGCAGGATTGCAAAGGCGACGGCGATCCTGTGCGCCATGCTTTCGCTCGCGGCCTGCGGCTCGCTCGGCTTTCCGCCGAAGCCGGTGGCGCAGGTGCCGCCGCCGGCGCTCGAGGTCGCCCGCTACCAGACCTTCGCGATGGCGCCGCCGACCGGCGTGCCCGGCAATCTCGGCGACGCCTACCTGCGGCAGATGTACATCCGCGCCCGGCAGGAGGGACTGAATTTCCCGACGGCGCCGGACACCAAGACGAACTACCTGATCAAGACCCACATGAACGCGGTCGGCGACGACAGCGGCAGCACGGTCTACTACATCGTCGACATCTACGATTCCGACGGCCGGCGCGCGACCCGCATCGTGGGCCACGAGGCCGCCGGCGGCACCTACAGCGACCCATGGTCGGGCGCCAGCACGGGCACCATGACGACCATCGCGCTGAAGGCGATGTTCAGCGTCAGCGCCTGGCTGTTCAGCGGACGCTGACGCCGGCCGGCTTGCCAAATGGTCACGCCGGGCAGCCCTGCTGCGGCGGAAGGTTGTCGTCGCGGACGGGGATTGCTAGAGAACCGCGCGTCCGACTGTCGCCACGCGGCACGGGCGCCCGTTCAGATCGGCCGTGGGGCTCGGCTCGGAGGCGTCTAACCATCATGAAGCTCGTTGCAGGCAATTCCAACCGCGCGCTCGCCGAGGCGATCGCCGGCTATCTCGACGTCCCGCTGTCCAAGTGTCTGGTGCGGCGCTTCGCGGACCAGGAAATCTTCGTCGAGGTCCAGGAGAACATGCGCGGCGAGGATGTGTTCGTCATCCAGTCGACCAGCTTTCCGGCCAACGACAACCTGATGGAACTCCTGATCATCACCGATGCGCTGCGCCGGGCCTCCGCCCGCCGCGTGACGGCGGTGATCCCCTATTTCGGCTACGCCCGCCAGGACCGCAAGCCGGGGCCGCGCACGCCGATCTCCGCCAAGCTGGTGGCGAACCTGATCACCCGCGCCGGCGTCGACCGCGTCCTGACCATCGATCTGCACGCCGGCCAGATCCAGGGCTTCTTCGATATCCCCGTCGACAACCTCTATTCGGCGCCGGTGATGATGCGCGACATCAAGGAGCGCTACGGCATCGAGAACGTGATGGTGGTGTCGCCCGACGTCGGCGGCGTGGTGCGCGCCCGTGCCCTCGCCAAGCGCATCGACGCCCCGCTCGCCATCGTCGACAAGCGCCGCGAGCGCCCGGGCGAATCCGAGGTGATGAACATCATCGGCGACGTCGCCGGCCGCGACTGCATCCTGGTGGACGACATCATCGATTCCGGCGGCACGCTGTGCAACGCCGCCGAGGCGCTGATGCGCAAGGGCGCGCTGAGCGTGACGGCCTACATCACCCACGGCGTGCTGTCCGGCGGCGCCGTGACCCGCGTCGAGGCCTCGATGCTGAAGGAACTGGTCATCACCGATTCCATCGAGGCGACCCCGGCGATCGCCTCCGCCCACAACATCCGCCACATCTCCGTGGCGCCGCTCTTGGGCGAAGCCATCAGCCGCACGGCGCTCGAGAAGTCGGTGTCGAGCCTGTTCGACTGAGAGAAGCCGCCACTTTCGGTGGACTTTCTCCCCGTTCGCGGCTATGAGAACGCCCGGCCACGCACCCCTGGAGGCGTGGCCGCGATCGTTCGGGCGCCTTGCCCGGCGATCACCACCGGCCGCTTGCGAACGGTTCGCCGGCCGGCGACATGATCATAAAGCATCTGGAGTTGTCCCATGGCTCGTTCCTATGAGCTCGTGGCCACGGTGCGCGA
>JAEZMP010000475.1 GCA_023442215.1 Pseudomonadota bacterium | reverse complement strand
GAACAGCACGTCGACCGCACCGATCTCGGCGACCAGTGCATTCACCGCATCGGAATCGAGCACGTCGAGCCGGCGCGGGATCACGCCCTCGATGCCCTGAAGCTCGGCGAGCTTCGCCTCGTTGATGTCGGTCGCCCAGACGCGCGCGCCCGCCTTCGCGAAGGCCTCGACCGACGACCGGCCGATGCCCTGCGCAGCGGCCGTGATCAGCGCGGTCTTTCCCTGAAGTGAATGAGCCATCTCTTTGATCCGTGTTTCCTCGCCGCTCGACCGTCCGCGTGGTTCCGGCAGGACGCCGCACCGCATCGCAACACGAGGCAGCCGACCGGCCGGGAACACGCCGGGACCTGAATCGGCGGGCGCGAGTTGGCTTTTATCGCGAATATTCCGGCCGGTGAACCCGCCATGGCCGCGAAAGGGCCGATTCGCCGATTTTGCGCCGGCGTTCCAGCCCCTTCAGCGATGGCCGGGAGGTGCCGGTGTAGATTCCGCTCGACCGCGCGAGGCACGGGGACGAGCACCGACGACACGCAAGGATTGCAATCCGCAATACTTGCACATGACTTTTCCGACCCCTCGCCGAAAGTATTTGATTACAAATAATCGGAGTTCAAGCCTCCCACAAGCTTGATCGGATAGCATATGCCCGACATTCATTCTGCCGGTCGGGAGACGACGTCATGCTCGATAAGGACGGAGAACTTATCTTACCGGAAAACCACAATATAATAACAGTAACAGATGATGAATTTAAAATAAAAACGAATCATAATTTCGTCAAGATGAGCAGCTTCTTTAAATCCTATAAGAGAAGCATGTTTGAAAATGAACCCGCGCCGACGGATATAAGACAAGGCGGACTCGGTGATTGCTATCTACTGGCGGCCCTGCAATCACTAGTCGAGAGAAATCCAAAGATAATCACCAGCATGATTAAAGACCTTCGCCACGGCTGGGTCGTCGTAAGGCTTTACTCAAACGGAATTCAGCCCCGATATTACAAGGTGGAAAAAACTCAGCTTGAAGGCGACAATGATCCTGTGCAATTTCACAGGGCCGCCTGGGTCCATATGATTGAAAAGGCTTATGTATATTACAGAATATCAACGCATCAAAGTACTAGCGCATATTACGATGACGTTATTAGAGGTGGATATACGCATGAAGCGATCGGGGTCATTTGCGGAAATACGAAGACAACCCAGATAGCAGCAAAGACGGGTGAAGTTAAGTCCGGCGATCGGATTTCATTCGAATTTCTACGTGACATGATATCGATCGAACTGAGCGGCGGCACGATCAGTGAGTGGAAGGGACGCAACGAAGAGAAATTCCTGAGAATGAAGCAAAAGGTCTTCGGCATAAGCGATCATGTCGTCGACTTCATTAAGATATTAAATGCCTCGAACTCCAAAATTAACGGGTGGAAGATTAACAATAAGAAGAGCCTGAAGGCTCTTTTCAACGACCGCTTCTCAAATGGAGAGAAAGTTACGCATGAGGACGTCACGGAATTCGTGATGGAGAACCTCCATTACGACATGACGGATCCTCTGAACAACATGACCATAGCCTCGCTTTTCTGCTACGTAAAATCGAATTTCTCGGGCCGCCGTGGAACCGGTTGCTATTCCTTTGATGAGATGTCGCAGTTCAATGAGATCAAGGAAGCTCTTCTGAAGAAGAGGATTATAACGGTCGCCAGCGTTAAAAACCCAAGCAGCGGCTTTGTGGGGAGACACGCCTATCAGGTGGTCGCCGTGAAGGAAGATCTTCAACTCACCGGAGTCGAAACTCAGGTCTGCCGGTTCCTGATGCTGCGCCATCCCTGGGGGGTTCATTTCCCCAAGTACATGCAGGTCAAGCAATCGTATAAGGACATTTTCGGTCAGGCTCGGGAGGCCACGCTGCTGTCGTCCCAGAAGACCGACGAAGCCTCCGATCTCGGGTTGCCTGCGGGCCTCAATGTCAGCCCCGATGTCTTTCCGGTCGAGCTGTCGGACTTCGTGAAGAATTTCACGGAGATCATGGCAACGGAATATCCTGGGGCGTAAGGGAGTGGCGCGTAAGGACTGGCGCGTAAGGACTGGCGCATGTCGCACGGCGTTCCCGCCGCCTGGCACGGCATCAACCGGGAACTCGGCCGCCTTGCCTCGCCGCGGACGAACTCCCATGTCACCATTGCCATGTCACCCTGCGGAAATTCCGCACCGGCTCCCCGCGTCCTGTCGAGACCGTCCGGGTGCCGTCCCGTCCGATGAGGTTCGCCCGCCTTGACCCAATCCTTGCCCAATCCGCTTCTGTCCGACTGGACCGGCCCGTTCGAACTGCCGCCGTTCGCCGAGATCGCGCCCGCTCATTTCCGCCCGGCCTTCGAGCGCGGCATCGAGGAGCACCGCCGCGAGATCGACGCCATCGTCGCCGATCCCGCGGCGCCGGACTTCGACAACACCATCGGCGCTTTCGAGGCGAGCGGGCGCACCCTCCGGCGGGTCTCTTCGGTGTTCTTCAATCTCGCGAGCGCCGATACCAGCGATGCGCTGCAGGCGATCGAGCGCGAGATCGCGCCCGTGCTCTCGCGCCACTACAACGCGATCTATCTCGACGATGGCCTGTACGCGCGCGTCGACGCGGTGTTCAGGCGCGGCGTCGCCGGACTCACCGATGAGCAGGCCCGCGTTCTCGAACGCTACCACACCGGCTTCGTGCGCAGCGGCGCCGGCCCGCCGGCCGAGACCAAGGCGCGGCTGGCCGCGATCTCCGAGCGCCTCGCCGTTCTCGGCACCACCTTCGGCCAGAACGTGCTCGGCGACGAGAAAGGCTGGACACTCGAGATCGACAACGAGGCCGATCTCGCCGGCCTCCCCGACTTCGCCGTGGCGGCGGCCGCGAAGACCGCGGAGGATCGCGGCCTCGCAGGTCGGTGGATCATCACGCTGTCGCGTTCCTCGATCGAGCCGTTCCTGCAGTTCTCCACCCGCCGCGATCTGCGCGAGCAGGCGTTCAAGGCGTGGGCTGCGCGCGGCGCCAACGGCGGGGCGAGCGACAACCGCGCAATCATCGCCGAAACCGTCGCATTGCGCGCCGAAAAAGCGCGTTTGCTCGGTTATGAAAGCTATGCTGATTATCGGCTGTCGGACGCCATGGCGAAGAGCCCGGAAGCGGCCGGGGCGCTGCTGCGTTCGGTGTGGGAGCCGGCGCGCAGGCGCGCCCTCGACGAGCGCGCGGCGCTGCAGGACCTCGTCCGGTCCGAGGGCGGGAATTTCGATCTCGCCCCGTGGGACTGGCGCTTCTATTCCGAACGCCGCCGCAAGGCCGAATTCGATCTCGACGAAAGCGCCCTTAAGCCATTCCTGCCGCTCGACAATATCATCGCCGCGGCCTTCGATACCGCGACCCGGCTGTTCGGCCTCAGCTTCACCGAGCGATCCGACCTCGTGCTTCACCACTCGGACGCCCGCGCGTTCGAGGTGAAGGACGCCGACGGCAGCCCGGTCGGCCTCTTCATCGGCGACTATTTCGCCCGCCCGTCGAAGCGCAGCGGCGCCTGGATGAGCGCGTTCCGCGGCCAGCAGAAGCTCGTGGGCGACATCCGCCCGATCATCATCAACGTGATGAACTTCGCCAAGGCGGCCGACGGCGAGCCGACGCTGCTGTCGTTCGACGAGGCCCGGACGCTGTTCCACGAGTTCGGCCACGGCCTGCACGGGCTGCTGTCGAACGTTACCTATCCTTCGATCGCCGGCACCGGCGTCGATCGCGATTTCGTGGAGTTCCCGTCACAACTCTACGAGCACTGGCTGGAGCAGCCGGAAGTCTTGAGGCGTTTTGCCTTGCATTACCGCACCGGCGAGCCGATGCCGGCCGATCTCCTGGCGCGGCTGACCGCAAGCCGCACCTTCAATCAGGGTTTCGCGACTGTCGAATACGTCGCCTCTGCGCTCGTCGACCTCGAGATGCACTCGCTGTCGTCAGCGGAAGGCTTCGATGCCGACGCCTTCGAGAAGAAGGTTCTGGACGAGATCGGCATGCCGGACGCCATGGTGATGCGCCATCGGCCGGCGCACTTCCAGCACGTGTTCGCCGGCGACGGCTATTCCTCGGCCTACTACAGCTATCTCTGGTCCGAGACGCTCGACGCCGACGGCTTCCGCGCCTTCAAGGAGGCCGGCGATCCGTTCGATCCTGCGGTCGCGAAGCGATTGCGCGAATTCGTCTATTCCGCCGGAAACAGGCGTGCGCCGGAAGAGGCCTATCGCGCCTTCCGGGGCCGCGACCCCGACCCGTCCGCTCTTCTGGAGAAGCGCGGCCTGGACGCCGCGCCCGTTGCCGCCGAGTGATGCACGCGGGAGGCACAAGACCTCCCGCGACACATCGGAAAATTCCGTTAATCAGTTGTTATTTAACGGTATTCTTTAGAGTCTTCCGCGAAGCGGCAACCATGAGAACCCGTCGCGGCCGATCAGTTCGTCGGCCGCGTCGGGGCCGCTCGAGCCGGCGGCATAGGGGTGAATCTCGCCGTGGCCGCCAGCGGTCGCATCGATCAGCGACTGCACCGCCGCCCAGCCGGCTTCGATATTGTCGGCCCGCTGGAACAGCGTGGCGTCGCCGATCAGGCAGTCGTAGATCAGCGTCTCGTAGCCGGTCGAGGGCTCCGCGCGGAAATAATCCGAATAGCGGAAATCCATGTCCACCTTGGAGAGCTTCACCTTCCGGCCGGGAACCTTGGCCGCGAACCGCAGCGAGATACCCTCGTCCGGCTGCACGTGAATGACCAGCAGGTTCGGCTCCAACGTGCCGGTCGGCGTGTCGCGGAACAGCACGCTCGGCGCACGCTTGAACTGGATCGCGATCTCGGTCCGCCGCACCGACAACGCCTTGCCGGTGCGGATATAGAACGGCACGCCGGACCAGCGCCAGTTATCGATCATGTATTTCAGAGCGACATAGGTTTCCGTCGTGCTTTCCGGCGACACATCCGGCTCAGACGTGAAGTCCGAGACGACGCGGCCATCGATATCTCCGGCACTATACTGCCCCCGCACCGACCACTTCAGCGCCTCTTCAGGGCTGTAGCGACGGATAGCCTCGACGACTTTCGCTTTCTCGGTCCGGACGGCATCGGCATCGAAAGAGTTCGGCGGCTCCATCGCAACCATGGAAAGCAGCTGGAACATATGGTTCGGCACCATGTCCCTGAGGGCGCCGGTCGCATCGTAGAACCGGCCACGCGCCTCCACGGTGACGGTCTCGGCCGCCGTGATCTGGACGTGGTCGATATATTCGCGGTTCCAGATCGGCTCGAAGATGCCGTTGCCGAACCGCAGCGCCATCACGTTCTGGACCGTTTCCTTGCCGAGGAAATGATCGATCCGGTAGATCTGCTTCTCGGTCGTGTCCCGGAGCAGTGCGGCGTCGAGCGCCTGCGCCGACGTGAGATCCGTCCCGAACGGCTTCTCGATGACGATGCGCCGGAAGCCGCCGGGCGTCTCTTTCAGCAGCCCCGCCTTTCCCAGATGATCGACGACGGCGCCGAAAAAGCGCGGTGCGACCGCGAGATAGAACACGGCATTGGCATGGCCGTCGGCCTGCGCGATCGCCTCGATCCGCTCCGAGAGGCGCCGGTAGGTGGCCTCGTCCTCGAAATCGCCGGAGACGTAACCGCAGCGCTCCACCAGCCATGACCAGGCCGTGGCGTCGATCTTCTCCGGCGCGTTGCTGTGACCGGCGATCAGACCGGGCACGGTGGAATCGAGATAGTCGCGATAGTCCTGTTCGCTACGGGCGATATGGTCCACCCCGACGACGGAAAAGTGCGCGTTGAGCAGCTTCTCCACCGCGAGATTGTAGAGCGCCGGCATCAGCAGCCGCTTCGTCAGGTCCCCGGAAGCGCCGAAGATGAACATCGTGGCCGGAGGCGCGATATCGGCTTCACCCGACCGCTCCGCCACCAGCGTACCGCCCACAGCCGTCATCGTCGCTTCTCCCGTTGCGCTTTTTGCGTCGTGCGTCCCGTTCCTGTAGCGCACGCCGTTGACAGCCGTGTCAACGTCCCGCCGGCCCGATCAGCCGGAGGACGCCTCCCGCGCATGCTCCAGAACGTGCCTGTCGAAGACCTCGGTCAACGGCGTCGGCTTACCGAGGAAGTAGCCCTGGGCCATGTCGATGCCGATCTCGCGCACCGTATTGAGGATCGCCTCGGTCTCGACGAACTCGGCGACGGTCACCATGCCGAGGGCGTGGCCGATGTCGTTGATCGATTCCACGATTCGCCTGTCGACCAGGTTATCGTCGACGTGACGAATGAAGGCACCATCGATCTCGATGCAGTCGACCTGAAACTGCTTGAGGTAAGAGAACGAACTCAATCCTGCTCCGAAGTCGTCCAGCCCCACTTTCGCGCCTGTAGCTCGTGCGGCGGACACGAATTCCTTGGCAGTACCGAAATTGTTGATGAGAGCCGTTTCGGTGATCTCGAACTGCAGCCGTCCCGGCCTGATGCCGGAGATCAGCATCTCGTTCTGAACAAACGCCCAGAGGTGCGGATCGTTGAGCGAATTGGCAGACAGGTTGACGCTGAACGACAGGTCCCGGTTCAAGCGCATGTCGTCCCGGTGCGCGCGCAGCAACGTCGATATCACCCAGCGATCGATGATGCCCATCAGGTCGTAACGTTCCGCCGCGGGAATGAAGCTGCCCGGCGGAATGAGGGCGCCGCTCTCGTCGACCATGCGCAAGAGGATCTCATAGTGCCGGTCACGCCCCCTGTCGGGATCGATGGCCCGGATTTCCTGCGCGAACAGCTTGAACCGCCCTTCATCGATGGCGGCGCGGATGCCGGCCGCGATCTGGATTTCCTGGTAGTAGCGGCGCGCGTCGCCCGCGTCGGCGGAATAGGCCGCGACGCGGTTGCGCCCGCCGGCCTTCGCCGCATAGCAGGCGACGTCGACCTGCTTCATGAGCTCGTCCGGGGGCGCCGATGTCGGGCCGATTTCCGTGAGCCCGATGCTCGCGCCGATATCGTAGACCTTGCCCTCCCACGGGAAGCGCACCACGCGGATGGCGTCGATGGCCCGCTGGCAGACGGCCTCGGCCTCGACGAGGGTGCAGTCGTGCAGCAGCACGGCGAACTCGTCGCCGCCGAAACGGGCGACGACATCGTCGGGCCGCAGCGCCTCCTTGAGCAGCCTGCCGACTTCGCGCAGCAGCATGTCGCCCGCTGCATGCCCGGCGGTATCGTTCACGATCTTGAAGCGGTCGAGGTCGATATAGCCCACGGCGTGGCAGCGACCTGCGGCGGCGGCGCTGGCGGAGGCCTCATGCAGCACGGTCTCGAACGCGGCCCGGTTCGGTAATCCCGTCAGGGCATCGTGAGCCGCGGCGTGGGTCAGCTCGCGCTGCAGCGCGCGGGCAACGGTGACGTCCTGAAAGATCAGCACGGCGCCGATGATCTCTCCGGTCGCGGTGCAGACAGGCGCGGAAGAATCGTGCACGGAGAACCGCTCGCCGTGGCGACTGACGAGGAGCGAGCCTTCCGGGGCGGATGCCGGCATCTTGTACTGCAGACTCGCCATCACCGGATCGGGCGCCGGTTCATCGGTCATCTCGTTGACGATCGAGAAGATGTCGGTCGACGGCCTGCCGACGGCATCCGCCTGCGACCACCCCGTCAGCTGCTCCGCGATGGGGTTCATAAACGTCACCCGGGCGTCGGCATCGGTGCAGATCACCGCGTCACCGATCGACATGAGGGTGATGCGAAGGCGCTCCTTCTCCTCGTGCAGCGCATCTGTCAGCGCATGCTGGTCGGTGGTGTCCCACTGGGCGCCGACGAGCTTGGCGGGTTGGCCGGCTTGCCCAGGAACGATCCGGGCCATGGTGCGGACGTGGCGCACGGCACCGTCGTCGCGGACGATGCGATACTCTGACGCGATCCGATCGGCTCCTTCGAGCAAGCTCCGGATTTCCAACTTGGCCCGATCGAGGTCCTCCGGCAGCACCCGGCGCTCCCAGTCTTCCACACCGCCGGTGAAACGGTCAGCCGTGGTGCCATAGAGCTCGCACATGCGCTCGTCCCAGACGATACGCCTCGTGGTCAAATCCACCTCGAAGATGCCGAGTTCGGCCGCGGAGGCGGCAAGCTGGATGCGCTCTGAAAGATTGCGCATCGCCTCCGCGGTATCGTGACGCTGCGTGATGTCGGTGTGCGTGCCGATGATGCGGATCGCCCTGCCGGTCTTGTCGCGCTTCAGCACACGGCCGCGATCCAGGATCCAGACCCACCCCCCCGATTTGTGCCGCATGCGGAACTCGAGCTCGAAGCGGTCGGGACCGTGATTCAGAACCGGGTCCCTCACGGCGCGAACGCGCTCGATGTCGTCGGGATGAATCAGTTCCATCCAGTCGAACGTGCCATCCTCCAGTTCGGCTTCGCCGTAGCCGAGCATCTTCTTCCAGATTGGGGAATAGTAGGTGCAGCCGGAGGCTTCCTCGCGGTCCCACACGCCCTGCCCTGCACCTTCGAGCGCGAATTGCCAGCGGCTCTCGCTGGCCGACAGCAACTCGACGGCCCGCTTGCGCTCATCGATGTCCTCAATCTGCGACAGGAAGTACTGGGGCTCGCCCGTGGCATCGTCGCGGACCAGCGAGACGGCAAGAAATGTCCAGATCGCTCGCCCATCCTTGCGGATGTAGCGCTTCTCGATGCGGTAAGTGTCGCGCTCGCCAGCAAGAAGGCTGTAGAAGTTCTCCACATCGAGGGCCAGATCCGCGGGGTGGGTGATCTGGCGGAACGACAGAACGTGCAGTTCCGCCTCCGAGTACCCCAGCATCTCGCGCAGCGCATCGTTCGACTGGAGAAGGCGGCCGTCGAGCCCGACGATCGCCATGCCGATGGCCGAGTCCATCATGGCATGCCTGAATCGCGCTTCGCTGTGGCGCGCAGCCTGCTCGCTCTCCCGAACGGTGTCGCGCTGCAGCGCGATCAGGAACGGCAGGACGCTCATCATCGCCGCAGAAATGTAACGCAGGACCGGATCCAGGCCCGCCGTGAGGTTGAAGGCCTGCATGACGATGACGACCGCGACCATCACTGCGCCGAAGATCGCCGTCCGGAACGCATCGAACCAAAGCGCGGCGAGCAAGATCGGTACGGCCAGCACTGCGAAGGGATAGAGGATCAGACTCGCCGTCATGGCGGTGACGACCGCTCCCGTGACGAGCGCGGCGAGGAATATCAGCGCGGAACGGCCATCCACGAGGCGCTTCAGCGCCGTGCGGTCCACGGTCACCGCGACCGGCATTACCACCCCGGCGGCCCAAGCGGTGGTTGCGAGATAGAGGATCCAGACTTCGTGCCATGCCCTGCCGGTGATGGCGGCAAGCGACGGGACGATGAGACAGGATGCGGCCACCGGCCCGACGACGCTCGCGGCGAACAGAATCCAGAGGGCTGAGAGCAGCGTCGGGCGCGTGCCCAGCCTTGTCGTGCGCAGGATGACAGTCGTCGCCACGCCGACATTGACCACGCTTCCAAGCGAAATCACACAGGCGAATACCGGATCGCGCATACGGAACAGCTGGATCGCAAGCGCGGCTACAAAGACGCCGCAGAGCGATGGCCAGATCGCTCCGGGACGGATGCGGATAAGCATCGCCACGGCGACCGCGCTCGGCAGCCAGATATAAGACGACGTTCTGTAGTGCTGGGCGAATGAGACGGATAAAATGCCCAGCAGAAGATAAACAACGGCGACAAGCAGAGCCACCCGGAGCGGCCTTCCGCCGGACCCGTCGAAGGCTCGCTCACCGTCAGAGATCCCGCCGTCCGCATCTCGCGTCACATTTACGCCCGCCACTCTGACGCCCGCAGGAATCGCGAAGGTGCCGCCCGAAGACACGGGCGTCCTTCCGACATCCATCTTAAGGCTCACATGGCGCTGTTGAATACCGCTTGGCGCAAATGTTTCCGGAGGCGGGCGGTGGGTAGCGCTTTTGTCCACATCGGTCCAACCGTTGTGGCGGCACAGGCTGACCATTGGCCGGAACGCTGCAAAAGCGTCAGCCGAAGAAGACACAGCTTGCAACGGCGGATGCGGCGGTCGCACCCTCCAGAGTCTTGAGGGAACCGGTGGTCGTGATCACGTGGCCACCGAGGCTTTCCTTCCACACGATCGAGTCGATGGTCCACTCGATCGTCGCCGTCGTTTCGGCGTTCACGGCGTGGCGGAACGACACGCTCATGCCGAGGCCGAGGGCCTTTCCCCGCGCATTGAAGTAGGACGCTGCGCATCCGATCATGACGGCAATGATCTGGGCCCCGCTGACGATCAAGCCGCCGAAGCGCGATGCCGCGGCCGCCTCGGCGTCGTGGTGCAGCGGGTTGTCGTCGCCAGCCAGCGTCGCGAACAGGCGCACGGATTCGACGTCGAAGTGATGGCTCTTGCCGAAGCTCTCGCCGAGCGAGAACGGCAGGTCTTCCACCTTGCGCCCGGTCACCATTCGGATCCCCTCCCGGTATTCTCACGTGGAAATCAGCGCCTGAAGTTCGACGGCATTCCTGCTCCGAAAGGCCCGTGGCCCAGGCCATTGAAGCCGCCCGGCATCGAGGTGCGGCCACCGAACAGGCCGGACGGCCCCGAGATCCCCGGCGCTGGCATGCCCGGCAGGCCGCCTGCGGGGAAGCCGCCCGTAGGCAAGCCACCCGCAGGAACCGCTCCACCGGGCAAAGCTCCACCGGGGAAGCCGCCCGCGCGGCCTCCGCCGAACAGACCGGACGGACTGATCTGCACCGAACTGCCGCCGCCGAGGCGCATTCCTGTGAAACTCACCGTGCCATCCATCTGGCTGATCACATCGATGAACGCGCGCTCGGGCGTCGTCCCGATTCCCTGCCATCCTCCGCCGAGCGCGGCAATGCCGAACGCGCCGCTTGCCTGCGCGGTGACGTCGACGACCGTATGCTCCGGCTGCGTCGTCACACTGTCCTGCAGTGCGCCGCCGGGATCGGAGACGACGAGGCCGTTTCCGACCTCAAGACCGGCTTCCGAGCGTTGCACATAGGCCTCGATCAGCCATCGCCCGCCCTGGAATGAGGGAAGGATGGCATCCGGCTCGATCGACGCCGCGACGAAGCCGCGCTCCGTCATCCAGCCCCGGGCGATGACGCGGCGTCCGTCCAGCACCGCCGGCGATGGCTGCGCGGGAAGCCCCAGAAGATCGAGCCCGCCGATGCGGTTCGCCCGCCCGTCGACCGAGAGGAGGCCGCGGACGAGATCCGTCCGGCCCGCAGGGGGCGCCAGCAACGTCGCGGCGATGGTTCCGCCCGGCATGCGCAGGCCGCTGACGGCGACGCGCTCACCGACCCGCCATGTCCGGCGGCGATCCTCCACCCGCGTGATGTCGACGTTCTGGCCGAGGACGACGAGGCCGTCCACGGTCACCTCCTCGATCGGACCGACGACTTCACTGACGATCGCGATCTTCGTCGTGTCGAGCCCCGCGCCGGACGGGCTGGCGACGAGATGCACCACCTGGCCGATCCGCAGCGCCCGGGTATCCGACGCGAGGCCGTCGATGGTGACGGTCGCGTCCCGGGGATAGGCCACGCGGACGTCGTTGACGAAGATGCTGCCGAATTTCTGGATCGTGCCGACGATGCCGGTGCCGCCGATGCCGCGGTCCTCGTCACCGCCGGAGGGAAGGGCCGCGCCGGCGACGCGCGGGTCGGACGCGGCCTGCCCAAGCGTGGGGATGGCGAGCGCGGCGCCGCCAAGTGCGCGCAGCATCGCCCTGCGGGTCCATGTCAAACGGCCGCTCACGGTTCCACCTCTCGATGGCCGGGCTCCGGCGGCGGCGCCGCCTCGCCATCCTCGACATAGACATAGACGCCGAAGTTCCAGCGGCTGCCGCCGCCGGGATCGGTCTGGCAGGCGGCGTGGGCTTCTCGGTTGGCAGCCTGCAAAGCCTCCATCGCCAGCGCCCGCGAGCGTGCGGCGAGGTCGCGTGCCAGCGGCGCCGAAAGCCTGTCGTAATGCACCGAGCGCTCCATGAAGCGGGGCTGCGGGCTTAGGATGTTGCTGACCGCCGCTTCGGCATGGTCGTGCAGGTTGCGGCTGAAATAGTGCAGCTTCCGGTCATCGTCGCCGCGGGGGATGAAAGCCGCCTCGGTGAGCACGATGCGCTCCTCGTCGTCGAGCACGACGATCTTGCTGTCGAGCCACTCGTCCAGCACCGCGCGCGGGCGGACATCCCGCGTCACCGCCGACACCAGCGCATCGAACGACGGCTGACCTTCCGGCGCGGTCCGCGGCAGCGGCAGGGGATGGCCGGCGGCATCGATATAGCCGGGCTCGGCGAGCCAGCGCGCGATGATGCGGCTCGTCCTGGACAGGCTCGTCGGCACCGTCTGCACCGGCGCGCCGGCGCCGCGCAGGCGGCGAACCTCCTTGCGGTGGATGCCCGTGAGCAGGCTCACGCGGCTGTCGGTCTGTTCCTTCCCGGGCAGCGCAAAATCATACTCGGCGACGTTGACGTAGAGTTCGCGCAGGAGGTCGACGAGGGCCGGAAACGTGACGCCGCTGCGGATCATCAGGCGGACGAGCGGACGCAGCACGCGCCCGAGGGGCGCATGCAGCCTCGACGCATCGGGCGGTGGCGAAGACGGCTCTGTCGGCGGCGGTCCGGACATGAGTCCAGCATAGCGGACCAGGGGCGTGGGAGACAATCCCACAAAATTGGCCGCCGCTACCGGCTGTGAGGCGGCGACGCACTGTTCCCGGCCCGCAACGGCCAAGCCTATGGACAACCGGCCGGGCCTCGGCAAAAGTCCGCACGGCAGCGGATGTTCCGTCCGCAGAGAGCGTGTGCGCCCCCCGAGCCGCGCCCGCTCGTTGCCGCACCGTCACATCGCAGCGCCTGCCCGGCCCGACCTCCCTCGCGGCCGAAGGCGCGAACCCGGAGTTCCAGATGACATACGCCAACTCGCGGCAAGCCGACCACCCGATCGATACGGTCTTTCTCGAGCGCTGGTCGCCGCGTGCCATGTCGGGCGCCGAGATTTCCGAGGAAGAGCTGCTGACGCTGCTTGAGGCCGCCCGCTGGGCGCCGTCGGCGTTCAACATCCAGCCCTGGCGGTTCATCTACGCCCGCCGCGGCACACCGTTCTGGGACAAGGTCCTCGGTGTGCTCAACCCGTTCAACCAGAGCTGGGCGAAGAACGCGTCCGCGCTTGTCGTGGTGCTGTCGAGTTCGATGGTCCGCGCGCCTGGCGCCGATCACGACACCCCGTCGTACAGCCACTCTTTCGACACGGGCGCCGCGTGGTCCGCTCTGGCGCACCAGGCCGTCAAGTCGGGCTGGCACGTCCACGCGATGACGGGCGTCGATTTCGACAAGGCTCGCGCCGATCTCGCCGTTCCCGAAGTCTACCGGATCGAAGCGGCGATCGCGATCGGCAAGCTCGGCGACAAGTCTATCCTGCCGGAGGGTCTTCAGGCGCGCGAGCAGCCGAGTGCCCGCAAGCCGCTGTCCGAGATCGCCTTCGAGGGCAGCTTCCCGGCCGCCTGACCGAGCGGACGGACACATGAACGAAGGGCGGCACCCTTGCGGGGCGCCGCCCTTTTCCGTCTTCAGACGAAGTCCGCTTCGATGCGGGTATCGGAACTCGCCGTCAACAGGCAGGGCGAGACGAACAGATAGCCGACCCAGGCGCCGTGCAGGGTACGCACCGCGACCGTCACCCAGAACGCCGCGAGGCAGACGATGAGGCCGGCGCCGATCGCGGCGAAGGCATCGAGGTGGGTCGCACGGCCGAGGGCCAGGGTGGCCAGCGAGTAGACGCCGAGCGGGAAGGTGAAGCCCCACCAGCCGATATTGAACGGCATGCCCTCGCGAACGTAGCGGGCGGTCTTGAGCACGGCGAGCAGCAGCCACCACACCCCGTAGCCCCACAGCATGATGCCGCCGATGATGCCGATGCCGAGGGCGACGGTGCCGACCTCCGGCAGACCTGCGGCGGCGAACACCGGACCGGAATTGCTGCCGAGCAGCACGAGGCCCAGAGCACCAGTGCCGATGGGGCCGAGCGCCAGCCAGCCGGAAGCCGCCATGTCGCGGCTCGGCAGCTTGTGGAGCGCGAGGCGAAGCACGAGGATCACCAGGATGCTCATGGCGAGCGGCACGGAGAACGCCCAGAGCACGTAGCTCAGCACCAGCGTGCGGAACGCCTCCTCCCCGGCGAGATGAGGCAGGAGCTGGGCACCGCTCACCGCGGCGACCTCGGCGGCGACGACCGGCAGCAGCCACACCGCGGTCATCTTGCCGATGGAATGCTCCTGCCGCGTGAACATCATGTAGGGGATGAGCACGCCGCACGCGACGGCCATCGCCACGTCCAGCCACCAGAGCCCGAGTGCGACCGGCACGACCCCTTCGCCCCACATCGGGATGCCGAAGGCGAGCAAGCCGTTGATGATGGTCGCAAGCCCCATCGGGATCGCGCCGAAGAACATCGACACCACCGAATGGCCGAAGATGCGCCGGGCGCCGTCGAAGAACATGATCCAGCGCGCGGCATAGAGCAGGCTGAACAGCACGAACAGGCAGACGTCCAGCATCCACAGCGCCCGGCCGATTTCGTGCTGGCCCGTGAACGCGAACGGAAACTGATTGAGCGTCAGCGCGAGAACACCCGTTCCCATGGTGACGGTGAACCAGTTCGGCGTGAACTGGCGGACCGTTTCGCGCATCCGCAGGCCGAGCCGTGCACCCAGCCCCGGCAGCGCAACGCCTCTGTCGTAACC
>JAEZMP010000463.1 GCA_023442215.1 Pseudomonadota bacterium | reverse complement strand
CGGTGAGGGAGCGGGAGGCGGAGCTTTTTGAACAGGCGGAGCGCAAGCAGCTTTTCATCGACAGCCTGGCCCACGAGATGCGCACGCCGCTTACTGCCGTAATGGGTTATGCCCGCTACCTGCAAAGCGTGGATGCGGGGGAGGAGGAGCGCCACAAGGCGCTGGACTATATCGCCCGGGAGGCAGGACGGCTGAAAAACCTGGACGAGACACTGATGGCTCTCACCCGCATCACCCATGACGGGGCGGAAAAGGAGCCGGTGGAAATTCAGGACTTGCTGGAAGAGGCTGCCCGCCGTGCACAGCCCATGTATGAAGCCAAGGGCGTGACCCTGCAAATTGAAGCGGAGCAAGGGGCCTGGCAAGGGGATGAAGCCTTGTTGCTACTGGCTGCGGCAAACCTTCTTCACAACGCCCTGACCGCCAGCTCCCCCGGTATGACGGTGAAACTCCGGGGCACGCCGGAAGAACTGTCCGTCGCTGATACGGGCATGGGCATGACCGGGGAGCAACTTCAGCGCGCCTGCGAGCCATTTTACAAGGGGGACAAAGCCCGCACCCGCAGGGCCGGGGGCGCAGGGCTGGGGCTGACGCTTGTCAAGCGCGCCGCCGCAGCCCATGGGGCAGAGCTGACGATTGACTCCGCGCCCGGGGAAGGTACCACGGCAAGGATCAGTTTTAACCACTTTATTACAACCGCGTGAATACTCCGAAACGTGCCTGTTGATAAGATGATCTTGCCAATAGGTGAAAGGAGAGAACGTATGAAAAGCAAAAGTAACATCAGGCAGAGTGGCGTGGTGCTGCTCATCGCCCTCATGCTGGCAGCGTTTACCCTGTCCGGGCTGAACGCCTACGTGCTGGCGGAGGATGCGCAAACGGAAGTCCAGGCTGCTACCCAGGCTGACCTGCCCAAGGATAGTGCTGTGGACATCGTTTGGGAGACGTACGACAACTATCCCAACGATGATCCCCAGTTGCTGGAGGAGTACTACCAGGGTTTTGGATTGACCCAAAAGGAAAAGAATCGTGTCATGGCATTGAAGGAGGCTTTCACTGCAGGAATGCGGCCCAAGGGAAAGGTATCGAGTGTGCCGGAGGAAACGGGCTTTGCCGTGGTAGCATTGAACCCAGCGGACTTTGCGGGCATGGAGGAATATTTTTTCCTGCCGTGTCGGGAGCTTTCGGATGAGGAGCTGTTGCAGCTCATCGCCTATGGTGAGGAAAAGGGCAGGCCCTTCACAGGAGAAACCCTTTCTGTGAAAAACTGTATGCGCGGCGGTGCGATGGAAGTGAATCGTATGCGCTCTGCGGGAGAGGATGCAAGGCGCACCATCCTTTTCAAGCGCTTTTCCCAGGAGGGCCTGCGCTCTGAAAGCCTGGCCCCGGCGGCGGACACATCCCCTATTTCCACCATCACGGATATCCGCGTGAATCCGGACGCTAATTATGGCCTGGATAGCTTCCGTCTCTACCCTATCCGGGAGGCTACAGATGAGGAGATTTTGGCCGATCTTACCTGGAACAACGGCGGCAATTATCTGGATCCCGTCAAGGAAGGCCTCGACCTGGCGGCGGACACAGCCAAGGCACGCAAGCTGCTGGAGGATGTACTGGGGATGACTCTTGCCACAGAAGCGAACCGGCTGTGCTATGCCCGAGGAGAAGAAGATGGGAAGGTCCATCTTTATGCCACTTTCGACACACCGAAGATCAATGGTCTGCAAACTTCCTACAGTGCTACGGTGGTTGTGCAAAGCGGACAGTGCCTGCGGCTGAATGAGTCTACAATGGATGATTCCTTGTATAGGATTGGTGCCAATGGTATACTGGAGTATGGGCCGGGACCCTATGTGCAGGAGCATTTCGATATCAATGACGAGCGGCTTGTGCAAAGTGCTCAGGCGGCGGTGGAGAAGCTGACGGCTGTAAAAGCAACAAAGGTGGAAACCATGGCGAGAGCAACCATCGGAAATGTCGCCGGCGGCGCGTACGTGGCGGTTCAAATGGAGGACGGGACCGCCTATCAGGTAACTGTGTGGTATTCCGACTTTAGTGTCTGCGGCTTGGAATACTTCCCTGAGGGGCTGAAGACGCAAGAGCCTGTAAACAACTAAGAAACAACCAAAACACAAACAAGAAAAACGCGGGCGGCCTATGGCCACCCGCGTTTCGTCACCATGGAATCATTTCGCTTTCATCAGCTTCAAAATCCGGGGTGCCGCCAGTACAGCCACCACCAGGCAGATGGCGGCATCCACCAGCACAAAGGAGTTGTAGCCAATGCTGTAGGGCCACAAGGGCATACCCGCCTCTTGGGCGTAATTGGCGAAGAACAGAACGCCGCTGAACACGTGGCAGGCCATCCTTAACAGGGCTGTCACGCCTATGCCTACATACAGCATGGCCTTCTTCTCACTCTTGGCGAACAGGCCTACCAAGCCCATCATGCCAAAGGCAAGGGGATAGTCTAGAAAAAACTGCCAGAATCCCACGATATAGGGGTCCTGAACGGCTTGCAAAAGCCCATAGGCCAGGGATGCGACCAGGCCCGGGCCTACGCCGAAAGCGTAGGAGAACAGCATCAAGGGAAGCATGCTGGCAGGAGTGATGGTACCCCCCTGCGGCATCCTGAACAAACGGATATAGGAAAGGGCAAAAGCAAGCGCGATGGACAGCGCCGCATATGCCAGCAGCTTTGGTGTCCATTGGGTCTTTTGGCGGGCAATGATCATGAGCCCGACACCTATCAGGACAAGGACCACCATTCCGATCCAGGTGACAGTAGAGATTTTTCCGAACTTTTCAAAGGCCG
>JAEZMP010000397.1 GCA_023442215.1 Pseudomonadota bacterium | reverse complement strand
GAAAGCGCCCGCGTCCGGCCGCGTTCCCGCCACGGGAAACCAAACCTTTACCGTGTTGGCGCCATGCTTGGCCCTCATCCCGAAGCCCGCCGCGGCAACCGTCCGGTGCAATCGCGCCGTGAATTCTCTCCACGGTGTCGCTACGATGACCGCGGGCGACGGGCATTGCGATAGTTGGAACTGATCTGCGAGGCCGAAATGCAACCAGTCGAGACCGGGCGGGCAAAGTCCGAACGTGCCTTCGGGCGTAACCGCCTGAAGGCCGCAACGGCCATCGTGCTCGCCGGGCTGACTTCGCTGCCCGACGCGGCACTGGCCCTGAGCCCCACCATTTCCGGGGCCTCCATGCCCGCGGTCGGTCCGCAGGACTTCTCCGAGGGGCAGGACTTCTCCGGGAGCCTGCCTGCTGCAACGCCGGCCATCGCCTATGGTTCCGGAGACGTGGTGCAGGTCGCGGCGCCCTCCGGCACGCTGGCGCAGGCGATCGCGCTCGCCTCGTCCGGCAAGGGCCGCGAGGCCTATGCGCTGCGCAACACGATGTCTGATCCGATCGACCGGCTGATCATCGACTGGCTGCTGGTGCGCAACGGCGATTCGGTCATGACCTCGTCGATGATCACCGCCTTCGCCCGCGCGGCGCCCGGCTGGCCGACGATGAAGCTGTTCCGCGCCCGCGCCGAGCAGGCGCTGCAGCGCGAGAACCCGACGCCGCAGGAGGTGATCGATGTGTTCTCGGGCAACCAGCCCGAGACCGCCGATGGCGCGCGCCTGCTCGCCCGCTCGCTGCTGGCGACCGGCCAGGCGCAGGCCGCCGCCAAGGTCATCCGCCACGCCTGGGTCACCGACACCATGTCGGACGTGAACCAGAAGGCGATCATGACCGAGTTCGGCTCGATGCTGACGCCGGCGGACAACATGCGCCGCGCCGAGCTGCTGCTCTATGCGGAGAACGCCAAGCGCGCGCAGGCGCTCGACCCGATCCTGCCGGCGGCGGAGCGCGCCTATGTCGACGCGCGCGCCGCGACCATCCGCGAGGCGCCGGACGCCGCGCGGCTGATGGCGGCGGTGCCGGCCTCGATGCGCAGCCGGCCGGGCTACAAATATTCGATGATCCAGCTCTATCGCCGCGCCGGGCAATATTCCGACGCTGCGAAGCTGCTGCTGAGCGTTCCCAACGACCGCGCCGCCCAGATCGATCCGGGCGCGTGGTGGGACGAGCGCAAGATGGTGTCGCGCAAGCTGCTCGACCAGGGCGACTACAAGCTCGCCTACCAGATCGTCGCCGACTATGTGCCGGACGGCAACGCCGACGACCTCGACGCCGAGTTCCACGCCGGCTGGTACGCGCTGCGCTTCCTCAACAATCCCAACCTCGCGGTGAAGCACTTCACCCAGCTCGCCCGCTTCGCCAAGACGCCGATCAGCGTTTCGCGCGGGCAGTACTGGCTTGGCCGGGCGCAGGAGGCCCGCGGCGATCGCGGCGCGGCCGCCAACGCCTACCGCGCCGCCGCGGCCTACGGCATGACCTATTACGGCCAGCTCGCGCGCGCGCGCCTCGGCATCCATGCACCGGGCGTCGGCGGCGTGCCGCAGCCGACCGGGGCGGACAAATCCGCCTTCAGCCGCAATTCGATGGTGCAGGCGGTGCAGCGGATGGCGGCGGCCGGCGCCATCGACAAGTCGCTTCCGTTCTTCACGGCGCTCGGCGAGACATTGGCGACGCCGGGCCAGGTCACGCTGCTCGCCGACCTCGCCGACAAGTACGGCAAGCACCACTTCGCGCTGTCGGTGGCGAAGACCGCGCAGAACCGCGGGCTTCCCGTCGGCGGCCTCGCCTTCCCGACCGCGGGCATTCCGCGCACCACACAGGTGCCGGCGGATCTGGAGCGGCCGGTGGTCTACGCCATCGCGCGGCAGGAAAGCGTGTTCAACCCGGCCGCGGTCAGCCCGGCCGGGGCGCGCGGCCTCTTGCAGCTGATGCCCGCGACCGCGCAGCTCGTGGCGAAGCGCGCCGGCCTGCCCTATTCGCAGCCGCGCCTGACCAACGACCCCGCCTATAACGCGACGCTCGGCGCGTTCCATCTCGACGAGCTCGTCGGCAACTTCAACGGCTCCTACATCATGACGTTCGCGGCCTACAATGCCGGCCCGCGCCGCGTCAGCGAATGGATCGCCAAGTACGGCGACCCGCGCGATCCCCGCGTCGACGCCATCGACTGGGTGGAGCGGATTCCGTTCACGGAGACCCGCAACTACGTGCAGCGCGTGATGGAGAACGTGCAGGTCTATCGCGAGCGGCTCGGCTCCGGCCAGCTCGCCATCGACCGCGACCTGAAGCGCGGCTCCAGCGGCGGCTGAGCGCTTCCCGATCGGGACCGGATGTGAGACCGCGGGGCCGCCGGCCTTCGCGGTCTCGCCGTTTTCGCAACCGCCCGCGAGGCTTTCCGGATGGGCCACCGAGTGGACCGCCGAGTGGCGCGGAGAACACAGGGCGGCGTGAATGGCCTGCGCGGACAGCACGAGACCGCCGAATCTCGCCGCAAACCGCCCGGAACGCCGCGAAAACACGCCCCGCGACATTGACTTTATTAAGATTATCCGTATTTTGCGCCGCACTGATCGATCGCAATGTGTGATCGACGGGGTCTTCGGCGATGGCTGCAGCCGCCGGCGCGGTGCCGTTGTACGCAACGGTCGCTCCCTCCGACGATGGTGTCCGAACCCTCCGCCCGGCCCCCAAATCGAAGATCTATTGGATAGATGAGTTTCGATTCTCTCGGCCTGAGCGACAAGGTCCTCGCCGCGGTAACCGCCGCCGGCTACCGTGAGCCCACCCCCATTCAGGCGGGAGCGATTCCGCACGTGCTCGAACGCCGGGACGTGCTGGGCATCGCGCAGACGGGCACCGGCAAGACCGCGTCGTTCACCCTGCCGATGCTGACCATGCTCGAGCAAGGCCGCGCCCGGGCCCGCATGCCCCGCACGCTGATCCTCGAGCCGACCCGCGAACTCGCGGCGCAGGTGGAGGAGAACTTCTCCCGCTACGGCGTCAACCACAAGCTCACGGTCGCGCTGCTGATCGGCGGCGTCTCGTTCGACGAGCAGGACCGCAAGCTCGGCCGCGGCGCCGACGTGCTGATCGCGACCCCGGGCCGCCTGCTCGACCACGTCGAGCGCGGCAAGCTGCTGCTGCAGGGCGTCGAGGTGCTCGTCATCGACGAGGCCGACCGGATGCTCGACATGGGCTTCATCCCGGACATCGAGCGCATCAGCAAGCTGATCCCGTTCACGCGCCAGACGCTGTTCTTCTCGGCGACGATGCCGCCGGAAATCCAGCGCCTCGCCGACAAGTTCCTGCAGAACCCGGTGAAGGTCGAAGTCAGCCGCGCCGCCTCCACCGCCGACACGGTTACGCAGCAGCTGATCTCTTCCGGCAGCGAGCCGCACGAGAAGCGCTCGGTGCTGCGCCATCTCGTCCGCAATGCGGAAAACCTGAAGAACGCCATCATCTTCTGCAACCGCAAGCGCGACGTGCAGACGGTGTTCCATTCGCTGCAGCGCCACGGCTTCTCCGTCGGCGCGCTGCACGGCGACATGGACCAGCACGCGCGCATGGCGATGCTCGACGGCTTCCGCAAGGGCAACATCACGCTCCTCGTCGCCAGCGACGTCGCCGCCCGCGGCCTCGACATTCCCGATGTCAGCCATGTCTTCAACTATGACATGCCGCATCATTCGGAAGATTATGTGCACCGCATCGGCCGCACCGGCCGCGCCGGGCGCAGCGGCGTCGCGGTGACCATCACGACCCCGGCCGACACCAAGCTGCTCTCCGCCATCGAGAAGCTGATCGCCCGCGAAATTCCGTGGATCGATTCCCCGGCGCCGCCTGCGGACGACGGCGAGGAGCCGCGCTCCGAGCGTCGCGGCCGCAGCCGCCGCGGCGCCAAGACGGCGACCGCGAAGACCGCGGCCCCGGCCGTCGAGGCGGACGACGAGGCGACGACGGACGCACCGCCGAAGCCCGCACGGGCATCGCGCCCGAAGCGCGGCGAGAAGCGCGTGGCGAAGACCGCCGACGAGACGGCTGCCCCGCAGGCCGCAGCGCCGGCCTCGCGCGAGCAGGCTCCCCGTGAACATGCCCCCCGTGAGCAGGCGCAGCGCGAGCGCGCGCCCCGCGATCAGGCACCGCGCGAGCAGTCCTCCCGCGATCAGGCTTCGCGCGAGCCGGTCCGTCAGGGTTCGTCTTCCAACCGCGACCGCCAGCACAACCGCCGCGACCGCCAGGACCGCGACGATCCGCCGGTGATCGGCCTCGGCGATCACGTTCCCGCCTTCCTCCTGCGCCCGGTGCGGCTACCGAAGCCGTCCAAGGTGGAGGAAATGGAAGACGAGGAGACCTTCGAGGACGCCGACGTCGGCGGGAACTGAGCATCCCGCGACGGGGTCCCGGCCGACCGGGCGGGATCGACGGGAAGGCGCTCGCCTTCCCCCCGTGCGGATCGCTTAACGACGGCTTCTTCTTCGACGCCTCCGCTTCGCGGGGGCGTTTTCGTTTTCCTCTGCGCCTCGGCTTCGGGGGCGTCTTTCGTTGGTACGGACGCCGCAAAGGGCCTGCCGCAGAGGCGACGCGCCCGGGGCGCATGCCCGGCGCTCGTGACGCGCCGGGTGCCTTGAGAGAGCGCCTCGGCACAGCCGGCCGCCGGTGCGCCGCGATCAGAGGCCGGAGCGTTCGCGGTGCCGATCGGGGTGGTGCGGTAAGGAGCCGGCATCGACGTCGGCTATCCGCGATGGCGTCAGCCGACGGCCCGGGCGATCTCGGCGGCGAGGTCGCCATCCGTGCCGCAGGCGATGCCGCCGAGGCCGAGCCACGCCGCGAGTGAGGCGAGTTCGGCGGCGACGGCGGCGCCGATAGCCGCCGGATCGTCGCGCCTGCCCGTTTTCGCTTCACCGTGCGCCGCGATCATCCGCAGCACGCCGGCCGCCCGGTCGGCCTTCAGATCGACGCGGCCGACGAGCCGGTCGCCGAACAGCACCGGCAGCACATAGTAGCCGTGGGTGCGCTTTTCCGCCGGCGTGTAGAACGCGAGCCGGTAGTGGAAATCGAACAGCCGAAGCGTGCGGGCGCGCTCCCAGATCAGGGAATCGAACGGCGACAGCAGCGCGGTCGCCTCGATCCGGCGCGGCCGGCGCGCGGCGGGATCGAGGAAAGCCTGATGCTTCCAGCCGTCGACGGTGACGGGCTGCAGCGAACCGTCCTCGACGAGTTCGGCGAGACGGGCGTGAGCATCGGCGGGGCCCAGGCGGAAATAGTCCCTGAGGTCACGCGCCGTGGCGACGCCGAGCGCGCGCGCGGCGACGAGCAGCAGCGCGCGCTGGGCTTCCGGCTCGGTGGGCGTCGGCACCGACAGCACGTCCGCCGGCAGCACGCGCTCCGGCAGGTCGTAGATGCGCTCGAAGCCGCGGCGCGTCGCGGTGGTCAAGCGGCCGGCCCAGAACAGATATTCGACCGCCCTCTTGCCCTCGCTCCAGCCCCACCAGCCGCCCGCGCCCTTACCGCCCCCGGAGAGCTCGCCCGCCGAGAGCGGACCGCGCGAGGCGATCTCCGCCTCCACGGCGTCGATGAAATCGCGCCGCTCGACACCGAACTTGGCGAGGCCGGAATAAATGCCGACCCCGCGGCTCGCCCGCGCCATGCGCCAGCGGAACAGCGGCTGCATTTCGACCGGCAGCAGCGAGGCCTCGTGGCCCCAATATTCGAACAGGGTCTTCCTGCGCCCCCACGCGGCGCGGTCGAGCACCGCCGTGTCGTAGCCGCCGAGACGGGAGAACAGCGGCAGATAGTGGGAGCGCACGAGCACGTTGACGGAATCGATCTGCAGCACGCCGAGGCGGCGGACCGCGCGATGCAGCGCGGCCGGTGCCGGCCCGTTTCCACCGCCGTCCCGGCGCACGCGTCCGCCGAATCCCTGCGCGGCGAGCGCGATGCGGCGTGCCTGCGCGGCACTCAGACGTTCCTGCGCGGCCGCGGCTGGGCCGGGCAGGAACGCCGCGTCGGCCTCGTCGTCGCCACCGTCCCGATCCTGATGCTCGTCCGGATCCTGCTGCATCACGTCGCCTCCCGCCTTTCCGCGCCCGGCTTTCCACACGGCTGCGCCGCGCGGGCGACGCCGCGATATGGCGGGCTGCCTTTGCCGGTTCTATGCTGGCTGACCGGCGCGCTGGGAACGCCGGCCTGGAGCGCTTCCCGATCGGACGCACTCATCCGATCGACGATCTGCCGACAAGGAATCGCTCCGGATTCAAGAGCTTGATCCTGATCCTCGTCGTTCCGACCGGTTCGATCTCGACGGGACAGGCTCCAACATCACGCCCCGGGGGAACCATGATGCCCGCTGTCCGACCGATTCGCCTATGCCTCGCCGCCCTTCTCGCCGCCGGGATCGCCATCGCGCCGGTGCGCGCGGCGAATGTCGAGACCATCAACGTCCCCGGTCTCGGGGTGCTGGAGGTCGACAGCTACGACGCCAAGGTGGTCAAGGTCGACCGGGAAAAGCGCAAGATCTGGCTGAAGGGCCTGAAGGGCAACCAGTACGCCATTCCGGTGCCGCCGGTGTTCGGACCGCTCGACCGCGTCAAGGCGGGCAACAACCTGCGCATCCGGTTCATCGAGGGCGTGCTGACCGACGTGTCGAAGCCGAAGACGGGCACGCCCGGCCTCGCCATCGACGACACCGTGGTGCAGGGCGAACTCGACGGCTACCCGGCGGACTTCTTCGCCCGCCGCCTCGTGGCGGTGACCAAGCTCGTGTCGGTCGACGCGGCGAAGGGAACCGCGAGCTTCGAGGGGTTCGACCACGTGATCCATGAGGTCAAGGCGCAGGCCCCCGCCGTGAAGGCCGCGCTCAAGACCATGAGCGTCGGCGATCTCGTGCAGGTGACCTATATCGAGGCGACCTCGATCCGCATCGTGAGCTGAGGCGAGCGGCGGCGGCGGCATCGCGGCGGGCTTCGCCCGCTGCGACGGCGCGCGCGCGGATCGGGCGTCGCGGCGGCCCGGCCCGATGCCTGCCGGTCTGCGCGGCAGGCCGACTTGCGGACGTCAGCCCTCCCCGCGATCCCGGTCCTCCCCGCGATCCCAGCTTTCCCCGCGATCAAAG